>OMQK01000090.1:11928-12844 GCA_900313205.1 uncultured Bacteroidales bacterium
TGAGCGCAACAAGATCTCCCTCTACTGCAACCAGATGTTCGTGACAGATCACGTGGATAACATTGTCCCTGACTTCATGACCCTCCTTCACGGTGTCATAGACTCCCCGGACATCCCTCTTAACGTGAGCCGCAGCTATCTCCAGAGTGACGCTGCTGTAAAGAAGATCTCCACCTACATCACAAAGAAGGTGGCAGACCGCCTGGAAGGCATCTTCAAGGACGAGAGGGAGCAGCTGGAAGCCAAATGGGACAACCTCAAACTCTTCATAGAGTACGGCATGCTCTCCGATGAAAAGTTCTGCGAGAGGGCCCTCAAATTTGCACTCCTCAAGAATGTGGACGGCAAGTTCTTCAGCTTTGATGAGTACAAGGATGCCGTGAAGGACGCCCAGACAGACAAGGACAAGAAGCTTGTGTACCTCTATGCCACAAAGGCCGATGACCAGTACGCCTACATCCAGGCCGCAAAGGACAAGGGCTACGACGTCCTCCTCATGGACTGCGAGCTTGACGCCCACTACGTGAATCTCCTTGAGCAGAAGCTCCAGGACATCCGCTTTGCCCGTGTAGACTCAGACGCCGTTGAGAATCTCATCCCCAAGGAAGACAAGGTTAAACTTGAGATGAAGGAAGACGAACGCTATGACCTTGAGAACATGTTCAAGGCCGTTCTCCCGGAGGGCAACGACTACTTTGTCCAGGGCGACAACCTTGGAGCGGAATCGGCCCCCGTCCTAATCACCCAGAACGAATTCATGCGCCGTTACCGTGAGATGAGCGCCCTTGGCGGAGGAATGAACTTCTACGGTGAGATGCCCAAGAGCTACAACATCACCGTGAATATGGAGAACCCTCTGGTGGCTCAGATATGGGCTTCCAAGAAGGCCGATGTAAAGCCTCAGGGAGAACTACCC
>OMQK01000016.1 GCA_900313205.1 uncultured Bacteroidales bacterium
TTTTCTTCCTGGAGTTTTCCAAGGCTGGCGGCCATATCCTTGAGCCTTCCCTCTATTGAGAACCAGCCCTTCTGCTGAAGGTCCCATTTTGCACTTTCAGTGAGCCAGTCAAGGACGGCTTTGTCTTCCTCTGATATGCTGTCAAGTACCCTGTCCACGCTCTCTTGAACCAGTTCATCACGGTCCAACTGAACCTGATAGGAAGAGAACTGGCCTATCTCCCTTGAAAAAGCGCGGAGAGTCTGCTGGAAAAAGCGGTCTATGGTAGAGACTGCAAAGGCGGAATAATCATGAAGGATACCCGAGAGCTGAGACTGGGCACGTTTCTGAAGGGATGTCTTATCAAGGCCTGTTTCCTTTGTGAGGTAATCCAGATACTTTGAATCATCCGGAGCCATGGACAGGGTATGGAGTTCCTTCAGTATGCGGCGCTTCATCTCGTCCGTAGCCTTATTGGTGAAAGTCACAGCCAGGACATGCCTGTATGCATCCGGCTGATTGCTCATGACAATCAGTCTTATGTACTCTTTTGCCAGATTGTATGTTTTGCCGGAACCCGCCGACGCCTTGAGAATCTTCAGCATACCTTACAAATATACTAAAAATCTCCGTCAGTTCATTCCTCTTTCTTTCTTTATAGCCTCATACGCCTCCTGTACCTGACGGAACTTCTCCGCAGCTGCTTTCTGAACGTCCGGGCCAAGGGTTGCAACCTTGTCCGGGTGATTCTTCATTGCCATCTTGCGGTATGCCGTACGCACTTCGTCATCCGTGGCACTTGGAGAAATCCCAAGCACGGTATAGGCGGAATTGGTGTCCTTGTAGAACATGGCAATGACGGAATTAATATCCGCCCCATTAAGGCCGATAGTAGCCCCTATCGCCTCCAGGACGCCCTTTTCGCTCTTTGCAAAGTCTCCGTCAGCTATAGCGATCTGGACAAGGTAGTGGAAGAGTTGAAGCCTCTGAGAGTAGTTCATGTAGGTGGCAATCTGGGGACCCACCTCATAGATATTCACCTGACGGGCATTCAGGCCCTCAAGGATTCTCATCGCTTCCGGAACAGCCTGTGGTCCGAAGTTCCGCTGGATGAAGTCCCTGACGGTATCAAGTTCCTTCTGGTGGACCTTTCCGTCGGCCCTTATCACGGCCGATGACAGTACAAGAAGGCTCACCAGGAAACTGTTTCTCTGCTCAGACGCAGAGTAAGCCCTCCTGGTTGAGGACTCTCCCTGCTGGAACGGGATTTCCGCCCGGCCTTCAAAAAGTGATCCAAAAATATATCCTATAAGCCCTCCGATGGGCCCCAGCGTCACCCACCCAAGTATTCCTGTAATCCACTTGAAAATACCCATATAATAGATGTTTATCGCCTTGCTTCAAATATCGGTCCTATTATCAGCAACTGACATAATGGCATTATCGTGCACTAAAAAAGGACGCAATTACTTGCGTCCTTTTTTAGTGCACTCTTAGGGACTCGAACCCTAGACCCGCTGATTAAGAGTCAGCTGCTCTACCAGCTGAGCTAAGAGTGCTGGTGTATGTCTTGTGACCCGTTCGGGGCTCGAACCCGAGACCCCAACATTAAAAGTGTTGTGCTCTACCAACTGAGCTAACGAGTCCTCCGTCCCAAATCGGGATTGCAAAGGTATGCTGCTCCTGTGAGAGGCGGCATACAAGAAGCCTGTCCTTTGATTCTGCAACTATATATCCGTCAAGGCCTTCCACTACAACGGTCTTTTCCCCGGCAACGTGTACAAGGCAGTTCGAGCAGTCGAAAAGACGTACATCCTGGCCCACGGCGGTATTGCCGTCTTCATCGGCCTTAAGATGTGTCATGACGGAGCCCCAGCTGCCAAGATCGGACCAGGCAAGGTCCTCCGCAATCACGAAGATGCGGGGGCTTTTCTCCATCACGGCATAGTCTATGGAGATTTTCTCACAAGTGGGGAAAAGGCGGCGGAGATCCTCCTGTTCCTCATCCGTGAAGAAGGAAGGGGCCAGATCATCCATCACTCCGGCAATCTGGGGAGCGTAGTTACGAAGTTCCGTGACAATGGTGTTCACGTTCCACACGAAGATGCCGGCGTTCCAGAAATAGTGGCCGTCTTCAAGATAGCCTAGGGCGGTATCAAGATCCGGTTTTTCCTTGAATTCACTCACTTTCACCAGCTGGCCGCGGAGGGCTTCTGCGGCATGGATGTAGCCGTAGCCGGTTTCCGGACGGGTGGGTGCAATGCCAACGGTGACAATGGCGTCACGCTCCTGTGTAAACTCCAGGGCCTTGGCAATGGTGTGCGCGAACTCCTCAGTGCGGAGAACCAGGGCATCTGCTGGAGTAACTACAATATTGGCATCAGGGTCCTTGCGCTGGATTTTCCAGGAAGCGTAAGCTATGCAGGGGGCGGTGTTGCGGCCCTCGGGTTCTGCAAGGATCTGGTCATGAGGGATGGCGGGAAGCTGCTCCTTCACAATATCCACATACTTCTCTCCGGTTACCACCCAGAAGTTCTCCGGACGGCAAAGAGGTGCAAAACGGTCTACGGTAAGTTGGATCAGTGAGCGTCCAACGCCAAGAATATCAATAAACTGTTTAGGTATATCCGGTGTGGAGAGCGGCCAGAGCCTGCTGCCAATTCCACCGGCCATAATAACTACGTGTGTATTCATAACACGCAAATATAGTAAAAAAAGCGTATCTTTGGATTATGATTCCACAGCCTATTGAAAATATAGAGAGTTTTGAAAGCCCTCTGGGTGAAGTGAAAGCGGGGTTTCCCTCCCCCGCCGACGATTTCCGTGAGAAACTGGACCTTGTGAAACTCCTTGTGAGGCACAATGCCTCCACGTTCTTCTTCCGCATAGACGGCGTGTCCATGGTTGATGCCGATATGGACGAGGGCGACATAATCATCGTGGACCGCGCGGTGGAGCCCTACAATGACTGCAAGGCGGTGTGTTTCATAGACGGAGAATATACCGTAAAGCGCGTTGAAATCGGCCCTCAGGGCGCCACCCTAGTCCCATGCAATGAACACAACCGCAAATTCAAGCCCATTCCGGTGGGCCCGGACAACGATTTCCTTATCTGGGGCGTTGTGACCTGGGTTATCAAGAAAGCATAGAGGATGTACGCCCTTGCCGACTGCAACAATTTTTTCGCTTCCTGCGAAAGGGTTTTCCGTCCGGAGCTGAACGGAAAGCCCGTGATTGTGCTGTCAAACAACGACGGTTGCGCCATAGCCCGCAGCAACGAGGCCAAGGCCCTTGGGATCAAGATGGGAGATCCTTATTTCAAGATAAAACCCATCATAGAGCGCAACAACGTTGCGGTATTCTCCTCCAACTTTGCGCTGTACGGGGATATGTCGGCCCGCGTTCAGGAGGTTCTGAGAAGCTTTGCGCCTTCCGTGGAGGTGTACTCCATAGACGAGGCCTTCCTTGACCTGACTGGTATGGAGGCCGATTTCGACGCCCTTGCAAAGACAATTTCAAGAGAGTGCCGCCGCCTCACCGCCATACCCGTCTCAGTGGGCATCTCCCCTACCAAGACCCTTGCGAAGATTGCCTCCAAACTATGCAAGAAATACCCCAAACTCCAGGGCGGATGCTTCATGCATCGGCCTCAGGACATAGAAAAAGTGCTCCGGACTTTCCCTGTGGAAGACGTATGGGGAATCGGGCGCCGAAGCTTTAAAAAACTTGCCGATATGGGCGTAAAAACCGCCTGGGACTACACCCAGCTACAGGAAACCACCGTCCGTAAACTCTTCAACCTCCCCGGATTCCGCACCTGGAAGGAGCTGAGGGGCATCCCCTGCATCGAGTTCGAGGACATGATAGAACCCAAGCAGAGTATATGCATCTCCCGTAGTTTTGCCCATGAGGTGACAACCATTGAAGAATTCACGGAACAGATTGCGACATTTGCATCCCGCGCCACGGCAAAACTCCGAGCCCAGAATACCCTGGCAACGGAAATGGCCGTCTTTGCAATGACCAACCGCTTTAAGGAAGGACTCCCCCAGACATCAGGCGGTCTCTACACGGTCTTCCCTGACGGGGCGGCCGATTACCGGACCATCGTAACATCGGCAATAAAAACGGCCAGGAACCTCTTCAGGCCTGGTTTTGGCTACAAGAAAGCCGGCGTTGTGTTCACAAAGATTATCCCCGCGGAGGGGGCATCGGCCTCCATCTGGGCCGATACCGATACGATGGAGCGAGACGAAAACCTCTCCAAGGTGCTTGACTCCATCCACAAGAGCTTTGGCCACGGAGCCCTCCTGTGGGGCGCCCAGGGAGACGGCCAGTTCCATATGGCCCAGGAGCACCGCTCCCCCCACTACACCACCCTCTGGAGCGATATTCCCAAGGTAACCGTAAAGTAAAAGCCGTGGAGCTAAATGATTGAAGATAAGTGTATTACGCAAATTAGGGTGCGCAAAAACGCGCACCCTAATTTGCGTAACTCATTGAATGTGAGCCGTTTGCCTCCACGCGGGCTAATCCGGTTTATATTCCAGCAGATCCCCTGGCTGGCAGTCCAGGGCCTTGCAGAGGGCATCCATGGTGGACAGCCTCACGGCCTTGGCCTTGCCGGTCTTGAGGATGGAGAGGTTGGCGGGGGTAATGCCAATCTTCTCTGCCAGCTCACCGGAAGACATCTTCCGGCGGGCCAGCATGACATCTATATTAGTGATGATGGGCATTACTCCTCCTTCTCTGGCTGAGCCTGCTCTTCCGGCTTACCCTTCAGGTATGAGGGAAGTTCCATACCGGCCATCTTGAAGAGGTCCTGGAGCGGAGGTACGGACTGCATCATACCGGAGATGAAGTTGGAAGTGGCGGTTTTTCCGTTGGCATTTGAGCCGGTATCCCATACGGTTACCTTGTCAATGTTGATGCCCTTGACGGCCTCTACCTGGGTCTTGACAAGTTCAGGGAGTTTATCGGCAATCATCATCAGGACGGCCTTCTGGGCGTCTCCTTCGGCGGCTCCAACCAGGTTGCGGAAACCTTCGGCCTGCTTATTGAGGACTTCCTGGATACCGCGTGCCTGCGCGTCCATCCTTGCGAAGATAGCGTCTGCTTCACCCTTTGCCTTGCGGCGGATCTGCTCTGCTTCGGCCTCGGCTTCGATGATCTTCTTCTGCTTGTCAATCTCTGCGGCAACCACGATGTTTGCCTTCTGGGTAGCCTCTTCACGTTCTGCACGTGCAAGTTCAGCGTCACGCTCACTCTGATAGGCTTCCTCCAGAGCCTTAGCGGCCTGAACCTTTTCTGCGGCTACTGCAAGGCGGTCTGCCTCAGCGGTCTTCTGACGGCGTAGGGCGTCGGAATTTGCGATCTCTATACGGGCGTTGTTCTCACCCTTCACTGCATCTGCGTCTGCGGCGGCAACGTTCACACGGGTGTCTTTATCGGCATTTGCCTTACCGGTTTCACCGTAACGGTTCTGCTCTGCGACGCTCTTCTTAGCATCGTTGATGGCCTTAGCGGCGGCTTCCTTACCAAGGGCCTCGATGTAGCCGGATTCATCACGGATATCGGTGACGTTCACGTTGATGAGTTTAAGGCCGATCTTACGGAGCTCTGCCTCCACGTTTGCGGAGACGCTTGCAAGGAATTTGTCCCTATCGGCGTTGATTTCCTCGATGTCCATGGTTGCGATCACAAGACGCAGCTGACCGAAGAGGATATCGGTGGCGATGCTCTGGATGCTGTCAGTGGAGAGGCCAAGGAGACGCTCTGCGGCGTTTGTCATGACCTCCTGCTCCGTGGAGATACCAACGGTGAAGCGGCAGGGAACGTCTACGCGGATGTTCTGCTTGGAGAGGGCGTTGGTGAGGTTGCACTCAATGGAGATGGGCTTGAGGTCCAGATATGCGTAATCCTGGAACACGGGCCAGATGAATGCTGCGCCACCGTGTACGCAACGGGCCGATGAAGAGCGGCCGGTTTTACCGTAAATTACCAGAATCTTGTCTGAGGGGCAGCGCCTGTAGCGCCTGAGGATAGCGGCCAGCGTCACGAAGAGCACGGCCACAAGGATGAGGATAAGGGTAAGTGTAGGCATAATTTATACGGTATAAGTGTTAATGTCTTCTACTAGGAGGGTGTTGGAATCAATCACATCCACAACGCGGATGGGAGTGCCTGTCTTGAGGGCCGATTCTCCCTCATACACGGCGTCATACTCACGGACGGCTCCGGAGATGGTGATCTGGACCTTTCCCTTTCCTGCGCGTGCGCCAGGAATAGTAAGGTAAACAGTGCCTTCCGCTCCTGCGGCAGATTTCTCAAGGTTGATATTGCCGCTTTGCTGCATGCTTGCAAGCCATTTGAAAAGGTACATCACGCCGGCAACAAGGGCTACGCCGATAATCACCGACACCAGGATAAGCACCGGCCAGGAAGGGATGGAGGGCTGCAGGAGGATTGCACTCCAGCCAAAGCCCAGGATAAAGTTCACGAAGTTGCGGAAGCTGTAAAGGCTGGCGCCGTCCATTGACATATCGGCATCACCGTCAATGTCAAAGTCTGCGCTGGCATCAGCATCGGCCCCAACAAAAGTGAGGATACTCTGAATGATGAAAATCAGGGTAGCGGCAAGTGTTGCCACCCAGAGGATCTTCATAACCGGGGTAAGACCGGCCCACCATAATGTGATCATTGTGCAAAAGATTTTGGTTTCTTTTGCAAAGATAATAATTAATTATTGAATTGCAATAAAAAATTGTAAAAATTTAATAATTGGCATGTATCCCACTGACACTCAATTACTTATAAATAATCGGGTGCACCTGCAGGTGCACCCGACTTTGGGCAATAGGCTGATTATCAGAAGGTTAGTAGCCAAAGATTTCCGTAAGAGGAACTATCTGGACGGGACCAAGGGTCTTTAGATAAGCCATGTCAATGTCCCTGGTATCTCCAAGGATGGCGTAGTTGTATGTGCGGCCGGCAATCCACTTGGCGTGGGTAGCCTTGAGGTCTTCCATGGTGAGGGCACCCACTTTCTCGAAGATGAGTTTCTCGCGGGGTTCTGAAAGGCCAAGCTCCAGTGACTGGAGGTAACTGTAGAGCACCTGCTCCCCTATCACGCGCTGGGTGCGAAGCTTCCCAAGTATGGCAGCCTTTGCGATTTCCAGATTCTCAGGGGCTTCCGGCAGGGTTTCGATTATTTCCTCAAAGCCCTCCACAGCCTTACGGAGTTTGTCGTTCTGGGAGGCTATGTAGGCGCGGAAGGAGTAGGTATCGGCCTTGAAGGCGGGCTCTGAGAGCCAGGCGCCGGCGCCGTAAGCCAGAGCGCGGGACTCTCTCATCTCCTGGAACACGATGGCATTCATGCCGCCGCCGTAATACTCGTTGAAAAGATCAATGTAAGGAGCCTCATCCAGGGAGAAGCCCTCCCCGCGGTCGGAGTACTGCACGTAGTTGAACTGGCGGGAATCGTAATGGCTCACATACACCTTTGCGGAAGGCGTGAGGCGTTTTACGGGATGAGTCTTCTCCAGCGGCTCAAGCTCATCCGTGGGATGATACTTTGAAAGCATATCCTTAACCTCATTGAGGGAAGCAGGACCGTAATATAATATGGTATGCTGCTTTTCTAGGAGCTCTTCCAGGGATTCAAGGACGTCTTCAGATTCCAGGGCCGATACAGCCGCGTTGGTGAGAGTTCCGGCCTTGATATACTCCGGACCGTAGGTGAGATAATTCTGGAGAGCGCTGCTGCAGGCACGCTGATTCTTCTTGGAATCCTCGCGGGAGCGGAGGATATCGGCCTTGAGTTCTGAAAGGATATCTTCATCAGGTTGCACGTTACGGAGCTGATACTCAAGTGCTTCAAGGGCGGCAGGCAGATTCTCGGAAAGGCCCGTGAGGGATATTGCGGTTATATTTCCTCCAACCCTCGGAGTAGCGCTGCAGGCAAGGCCGTAAAGAGTCATGGCAAAGTCCTCTGCGCTGTATTTGTCAGATCCAAGATAGGAGAAATAATCGGCCGCTATGTCAAGCACAGGGTCATTGTCGGATCCGCGGTCGTAGCGGAAGGCAAGGGAGGCAATGTCATTCCTCTCGTTTTTCTTGTACAGGAGCCTCAGGCCGTCAAAATCGGCCACGGTCATGTCCTTCTCATAATCTACAAAGACGGGCTCTATGGGAGCGGGCTCACTGGCGGCAATCTCAGCAAGGAACGCGCTTTGCTTATCCCTGTTGGTGTAGATGGGAGTAATCTTGGGAGCGTCTATCTTCTTTATGCTCTTATCCTCCCCAAGGTGCTTGAACACAACGGCATAGCCATCCGCAGGCAGATATTTGTTTGCCCAGGCTACAACGTCCTCCTTTGAAACCTTACTCATCCTGTCAAGTTTTCCGGCCTCCCATTTCCAGGAAGTGCCATTGATGAAGGAGTTCATAAAGAGGGTGGTACGGTAGCGGTTGGAGGTAAGGCTCTGCATCATGGAGAGTTTGTTATTAGCCTTTACGGCTTCAAGAAGCTCCTCTGAGAACTCACCCCTACGGAGTTTATCTACCTCCCCAAGGAGGAGATCAAGCACGTTCTGAAGGCTCTGGCCTTCCTTAGGCATGCCCTCGGCAAGCAGCAGTCCCCAGTCCGAGCGGTTGTAATTAAAGAATCCGCCACCCAGGATGGCCTGGGACTGAAGGAGGTTGCGGTCTACAAGGCCGGCATTACCGTTGTACAGGATCTCTCCTGCAATCTCAGAGATCTCGCTCTCAGGGAAAGACTCTCCGGGAGTGCGCCAGCCAAGCATGACAAACTCTGCGTCATAGCCATACACGTCCTTAACCTTGGGCTCAATGATGGGATCTTCCGGGGCAATGCTGCGCTCCGGGAGTGCGGTATTGGGCTTCCACTGACCGAAGTATTTCTTTATGGTCTTTACCATCTGATCCGGATCAAAGTCTCCGGAGAGGCAGATGGCAACGTTATTGGGAACATAATAGGTATCTTTCTGATGACGGATGGCTCTCAGGGAAGGATTCTTAAGGTGATCCTGCGTGCCGATAACCGTCTGGGTGCCATAAGGATGATGGACAAAGAGCATACTGTCAAGGGCGTCGATGGCTTTTTCGCCGTCATCCGTGAGGCCCATGTTCTTTTCCTCATACACAGCCTCCAGTTCAGTGTGGAAACCGCGGTAGACGCAGTTCATGAAGCGGTCGGCCTGAATGCGCGCCCAGTTCTCTATCTGATTTGAAGGGATTTCCTCAACGTAGCAGGTTACGTCGTTGGACGTAAAGGCATTGGATCCTTCTGAGCCGATGATTGACATCAGTTTGTCGTACTCATTGGGAATGGCAATCTTTGATGCCTCCAGGCTCACGGAATCTATCTGGTGGTACAGGGCTTCCCTCTGGGCCGGATCCGTAAGTGTACGATATACGTCATACAGGGAATCTATCTGGGCCAGAAGCGGTTTTTCCGCCTCATAATCCTGAGTGCCGAACTGCTCCGTACCCTTGAACATCATGTGCTCAAGGTAATGGGCAAGGCCGGTGTTGTCTGCGGGGTCATCCTTACCGCCGGCATGAACGGCAATATATGTCTGGATACGGGGCTCATCCTTATTCACGGACATATAGATCTTCAGTCCGTTGTCAAGGGTGCAGATCTTTGCGCCCAGGGGGTCTCCTTTCACGGTCTCATAGCGTGGGCCGCAGGCAATGACCGAAATTGCCAGAATGGATAGTAGAATCAGTTTCTTCATTTGGAATCATTGTTTAACAAACAAAAGTACAAAAAAATCTGTATCTTTGTAGGTTATATCATTTTTACTTATGAAGAATTTTGTAGAGGAGCTCAAATGGCGCGGCATGATCCAGGATATCATGCCCGGAACAGAAGAGAAACTTATGGAAGGCCCTCAGGCGGCTTATGTAGGAATTGACCCCACGGCCGATTCCCTTCATATCGGCCACCTTGTGAGCGTAATGATACTGAAGCATTTCCAGAATTGCGGCCACAAGCCATACGCCCTGGTAGGCGGCGCCACCGGCATGATCGGTGACCCCTCCATGAAAAGCGCGGAGAGAAACCTCCTGGACGAGGAAACCCTCCGTCACAACGTAGAAGGCATCAAGGCCCAGCTTTCACACTTCCTGGATTTTGACTCGGACGCCCCCAACAAGGCGGAACTTGTGAATAACTATGACTGGATGAAGGATTACACCTTCATCAATTTCATCCGTGACATAGGAAAGCACATCACCGTAAACTATATGATGGCTAAGGAAAGCGTTAAAAAGCGCCTGTCCCGTGATTCCTCAGAGGGTATGTCCTTCACGGAATTCTCCTACCAGCTTATGCAGGGCTACGATTTCTACTGGCTGTGGAAGAACAAGGGTTGCATCCTCCAGCTTGGCGGAAGTGACCAATGGGGCAACATCACCACCGGTACGGAGCTCATCCGCCGCATGGACGGCGGCCAGGCCTTCGCCCTCACCTGCCCCCTTATCCGCAAGGCCGACGGAACAAAGTTCGGAAAAACGGAGAAGGGCAACATCTGGCTGGATCCGGAGCGCACCTCCCCGTATGAGTTCTACCAGTTCTGGCTCAATGTGGCCGATAACGACGCAGAAAGCTACATCAAGATTTTCACCATGCTGGACCGTGAGACTATAGAGAGCCTCATCGCCCGCCACAGGGAGAACCCCGGTGCCCGTGAGCTCCAGAAGGTCCTTGCAGAGGAAGTGACCCGCATGTGTCATGGTCAGGAAGCCCTGGATAACGCAATTGAGGCATCCAGGATGCTTTTCAGCGGCAATTCGGAAACCCTCCGCAAGCTGGACGAGAGAACCTTCCTCTCCGTCTTTGGAGATGTCCCCTCATTTGACCTTCCCAAGGCCGATCTCCCCGTTAACATCATGGACCTCCTTGCCGTCAAGACAGCCATCCTTCCCTCCAAGGGAGAGGCCCGCAAGATGATCCAGGGCGGAGGAATCGCAATCAACAAGGACAAGGTCACGGATATTGCAGCTGAGGTATCTGAGGCCGATATTGTTAACGGTCACTACATCCTTGCCCAGAAGGGAAAGAAGAACTACTTCATCATCAACATCAAGTAGGTATGGAAAAACCCGCAAGCACAAGGCAGCTTAAAGTTGCCAGAGAATTGCAGAAGGACCTTGCCGAGCTTATTCGCAGCAAGGGTATGGCCGCATTCGGCGGCGCCATGGTAACGGTAAGCGAAGTCCGCGTAAGCCCCGACCTTTCCGTGGCCAAGGTCTTCGTTAGCATATTCCCCTCTGAGAAACAAGGTCCTGTAATGCAGATCCTTCAGGATGGCAACAAAGCTCTCCGTGGAGAACTGGGGCATCTTGTAGCCAAACAGTTCAGGATTGTCCCGGAACTCATCTTCATCCTGGACACCACCCTGGACTACGCAGAGCATATAGAGGAATTACTGAAGAAATAGAGATTTCTCGACTGCGCTCGAAATGACACAGTTGCCGTTCATATTTGCCGTCCGGTACCTTTTTTCCCGGAAAAGCCATAACGTGATCAACATGATCTCCAGCATTGGCGTGGCAGGTATGGCAATCGGCACAGCGGCACTGGTTATCATTCTCTCCGTTTTCAACGGATTCAATTCCCTTGTGGGACAGTCCCTGGAGGCGTCAGACCCCGATTTTGTAATAAGGCCCGCCTCCGGGAAATTTTTTGTCCCGGACAGCGCCGTCTTTGCCCCTATCCTTGACGACAGCCGCATCCAAAGGCTTTCCAGCGTGCTGGAGGAGCAGGTGTTCCTCTCCTATGAAGGCCGCCAGAGCCTTGCAAGGGTAAAAGGCATTGATGAGGCCGCACAGGAAGAATCTCCCCTGAAGGAAAGCATCATTGACGGAGCCTGGATTTTCCACCGCGGTGCAATGTCCGCAGCGGTTGCAGGGGCTGCCCTGGCGCATAGCATCGGCCTTAATCCGCGTTTTGTGACGCCCTTTGAGATCTATTACCCGTCCCGTAAGGAAAACATCTCCCTTGCAAATCCGCAGGCGTCCCTGAGGAAAGTCAAGGCCCTGACTGGTGGAGTCATTTCCGTCAATTCGGAGATTGATTCCAAACTCATGCTGGTGCCGATAGAGGCCATGAGGGAGCTTCTGGAGCTTGAAACGGAGGTTTCCTCCCTTGAGATTTGGGCGGCTCCAGGGTACGGAGAATCCCTTGAAAAGGAGCTTCAGGCCATGATCGGCCCGGAGCTTAAGGTCCTCAACCGTTTCCGTCAGGAAGAATCCATCTACAAGATGATGAGGTATGAAAAGCTTGCCATTTCCCTCATACTCATCTTTGTGGTTATCATAATCGCGTTCAACATCTACAGCTCCCTCAAGATGCTCATAATTGAGAAAGAGGCCGATATGGGCACTCTTCGCGCTATGGGTGCACCGGACGGAATGATACGCCGGATCTTCCTTCTGGAAGGCTGGATGGTGTCCCTGCTCGGGATGGTTATCGGCCTGATTATCGGAGTATGTGTGGTCCTTGCACAGCAGCGCTTTGGAATAATTGCAATGCCCGGAAATTTTGTTGTGGATGCATATCCCGTATCACTTAAGATCACGGACCTTCTGTGGATTGCTGCAGGAGTATCTGTGATTGGTTATCTAATGGCACTTTTACCTTCAAGAAAGATATGAAAAAACTACTGCTTTCAATCTCTCTTATTACCTGCCTTCAAATAGTTGCAGCTGCAGGTAATCCCCCTTCGCGCCATTCGGTGCGCGTTGGCTGGGGAGATATGCTCTTTGAGACACTTGTCTTCCACGCCAGCGCCCCAGGCACCTTTGATTCAGCCACCCTACCGGCCGGATTCCGCTCTACAGGCAAATTCGGCCACGGATACACCGGCCACATCTTTGCAGATTACATGTATTCTTTTACGGATGTTGTCAGCGCCGGAGTCCAGACAGACTTCGAGGGCATTTTCTGGAAAGAAGGCGTAAGGGATGCTTCGGGTCAGATTATCGGGGATCCCACCAGGGTGAATAACTACAACCTGTGCATCCTCCCTTCCGTTAGGTTCACATACTTCCGCTCAGAGTTGGTTGATATCTATTCCGGACTGTCGTTTGGACTTCTGATGGCTTTCGACAACCAGAAGCAGTTTGAGGCGGCCCCCGCCTTCAACCTCAACCTGGTTGGCGTGAGAGTTGGAAAGGGGCACTGGAACGGCACCGCTGAAATCGGCCTCCTGAATGCCTTTAAAAGCGCCAACGACGTTTATATGTTTGCCTCCAGGCTATTCTCGGTGGGCGTTAATTATATCTGGTAAGAAGATGAAACGAATCCCTGTTATACTACTTGGCATCGGCCTTTTATGGGCCTGCCATCATCCGGATATAGAGTACGTGGACTTTGACACCTTCCACGTAACTTCCACAAAATGTACCGACATCCTCATGCAGGACGGGTCACTGAACCCTGAGATCATGTGGCTGGAGGACGATGATGAACCGGACACAAAGATTGCCAAAACCTCCGGCGTGGAAATAGCCCGCAACCTGATTGGCACTATGAACAGCAATACGCTGGTTCACATTGCCGGCACCTATAAAGGCCACGACGTAGACGGCTCTCCCCTCACCCTTTCAGGAAAAATCCTCCTTCCACAAAAAGGAGAGATCAAGAATATGATCCTGGTGAGCCATTTCACCATCGGCTCAAATCCCGAGTGTCCCTCGGAGGCCTTCCCTCTTGAGGGAATCCTCGCATCAAAGGGATACGCGGTTGTCATTGCAGACTACATCGGTTTCGGTGTAACCAAGGACCGCATCCACCCTTACATGCACGTGGAAAGCACTGCAAGGGCTGTTGTGGATATGGGCCTTGCCGTGAAGCCTTACCTTGAGCATATCGGCCGCAAACCCCTCAGTGACAAAGTTATCCTCTTTGGGTATTCCCAGGGCGGCTCCACCACCGTTGGCGTAATGAGGATGATACAGGAGGAATGCTGGGACACCCTTCCCATCAAGAAGACATATGCCGGCGCAGGCCCCTATGATCTTGCCGCCACCTATGACGTATCTGTGGAAGAAGACCTTACGGGTATTCCCTGCGCCATTCCCATGATTGTCCAGGGAGTCAATTACGGAGAGAACCTTGGTCTTGAGATGCAGGACTTCTTCAAGCCCAACCTCCTTGCAAACTACAAGGAATGGATCAATTCCAAGAATTTCACTGTCCAGCAGATCAACAGATTCATCGGCGCAAAGAGCCTCAGGGACATCATGACCGACGAAGGCCGTGACAAGAAGAATCCCAAGACTGCCAAACTCTACAGGTCTCTGATGTTCAACTCGGTGCTGGACTTCAATCCCAAGGCGCCCATGTTCATGTTCCACAGCCGTGAAGACAAGACCGTGCCTTTCATCAATTCCGTGAAGGCCGAGACCTATTTCAAGGGCCAGAACGTAACCTACGACTTTGGCAACTATGGCGCCCATGGCGCAGGCTTCATCCGTTTCCTGTTCACCGTTAATAAAGAACTGTAATGAGATACTTTAATTTACTGATAATTGCCGCCGCAGGACTCATCCTTAACGCCTGCCCCGCCAAACATATGCAGCTGTCCGGATTTGACATCCAGGTTTCCAATGTCCATTCCACCAAGGCTAAAGTGGTGATTGTGCCTTCAAATCCCAACGCCTACTACTGCTACGGCAAACTTGACAACGTAAATCTTACCGATTACTTCAATATGACCGACGAGGAGAACGCCGCATTCCAGATAGACTTCTCCAAAGAGCGCTGGGAACTCATCTGCGATGAAGAAGGTTATGAGGTCCCTTTCGAACAGATTTTCTGCTACCAGGGCACCCAGGAGATTGATTACACGTACCTTATCCCGGACGCGGACCACAAGATTGTAGTATTCCAGGTAGACCCCAAGGCAAAGGAGGTTATCGGCACGCCTATTTCAAAGATATTCCATACCAATCCCCTGGTAATGTCGGACCTTACCTTCAAGATCGGCCTTGACAAGGATATGATAACAATCACCCCGTCAAGCCGTGACAGTTACTGCTTTGACTACAACCTTAAGGAAGACATCCTTGAGGAATATGCCGGTACGGAGTTCTACTTCAGGAATCTCGTTGACATGTGGGAAGAATATGGGCTGATTGAGGGACGCCGGGTGCGCGGCCCTGCATCAATTGAGTTCTCATCCTCAGATCCCACCATCCAGGAGGGAGCAAGGTACTCATTTGCAATAAGCGGTTACGAGGATTTTGAGATAAATACCGCCGTAACCACTTTTGACTTTATCTATCACAAGGATATCCCCTGTGAAATGGTGAAGGAAGAAGAGTAATTACTCTTCAGGAGCAAACATAGGATCCCAGGCCGGCAGAAGAACCGGCTTCTGTGACATCATCGAGAGTACGTCCCCGGGGACGTACTTTTTTTCTACCACAAGGCGGAACATGTAGTTGTCAAACCACTCATCCGTCATGATGATATTGCCCTTGTAGCCGCTGGCTTCCCCCCAACTGTTCTCCACCATCCATTTTACGGGTTTTCCGTCCTTGATATCCACGGCAATGAGGGTCATGGCGTGGGTGGAGCCGCTGGCGTGGGTGAGGATGCGGTCACGCTTGTCCATGCCGTAATCTACGCCAAGGAGGGACTGGTAGTCGAAGTTTTCAATATCGGCCACGCCCTTACTCCTGTCCAGGAATTTTCCTACATCGCAGGAGAAATACAGGGCGGTGTTGTCCCTGATGGAGGCAATTGCCATTTCCTTGATGCGGTCCATGGGGAGGTTCACGTAGACCCAGTTCTGTCCGTCATAGACGTGGCGGTCATAGTCTATCTCGTACACCTTGCCGTACTCCAGGGTGGGATTGTTCATCACCATCACGTAGTTGTTCTCAAGGTCCTGTCCAAGATACTGCTTGTAGAATTCCTGCGGGGTGTAGGTTTTGCCGTCTTTTCTCCAGGTAAATTCCGTTGGAGGAACGCCAAGGCAGAGGGCAAGGACGCGGTAAACATCCTTCAGGATGCTCAGTTTGAGGGACTGGACCTCCTTATCCTTTGCTGCGCGGAGTTTGAGGCCGCCTTCCCTGAGGATAAGGCTTAACTGGGTGCGCAAGGCCGATGTATTGTTGGCCGAATAAGACTCAGGCATAGCCTCAGAGGGCACAACGCCGTACTTCATGATAAGGTTGCTGACACCCGTAAACTGGCCGCCGTCCCCTATGGGATGGGAGAAAAGCCAGTCCACCTTGCGGTCTTCCATAGGAAGCTTCCGTGTATCTATGACACCCTGCAGGAAAAGGTTTGACTTTTCCAGCTGGTCATAGAAGAAGAGGTAATTCTGGGAGAATGTGAATTCATCCAGATTGTGACGGGCAATCATCTGGGCCCTAAGGACATTGAGGCCGGTGAAAAGCCAGCACCTTCCGGAAGATTTCTGGTCGGTGCGGCCCTTGGTCTTGACTTCATCCGAGAAGTCAGTGTCAGGCATCACGGATTTATCGGCCGATGCTGCCAGCACCGCCATGGAAGTGCTGTTGAGGGCATTTCTGATGGCCCTGTCACCGGCATTTCCTTCGAATGAGGCGTTAAGGTCTTTCATGATATCGGCCGAAATGCCTCCGGCCTTGTTTTGGGCCGATGCCGCTATGGAAAGCAGCATCAGCGCTAAAGCAAAGGTCTTTTTCATATGATTATTATATGACTCCAAGTTCTTTTCCTACTTTTATGAAGGCCGATATTGCCTTGTCCAGGTGCTCCTTCTCATGGGCGGCACTGAGCTGGACGCGGATACGGGCCTGGCCCTTGGGCACTACGGGATAGTAGAATCCTGTGACAAATATGCCTTCCTTTGCCATTGCGGCTGCGAATTTCTGGGACAGAGGGGCGTCGTAGAGCATCACGGCGCAGATTGCGCTCTGGGTGGGTTTGATGTCAAAGCCTGCGGCAAGCATCTTCTCACGGAAGTAAACCACGTTCTGCATTAGTTTGTCATGAAGGGCGTTGCTTTCCTTGAGGATCTTGAAGGTCTCAATTCCTGCGCCGGCAATCATGGGCGGGATGGAATTTGAGAACAGGTAAGGGCGGCTGCGCTGACGCAGCATATCTATGATTTCCT
>OMQK01000110.1 GCA_900313205.1 uncultured Bacteroidales bacterium
GCTAGCGCCATCACTCTTGAAACAAGATTCTCATGGGCATCTAGTGATCAATAAAGAATATAACGCAGATATGTTAGCTGCCGCGATGGCAAAAATGGAAGGCTTTACTTATGAGCCATCCACGGAAACCTTCTGGAAGCAGGGTTATAGTTCAGAAAGTGATTACATTTTCACTACAACTCAGTTCGTGACGGTTGAATCCCTGGATACTATCCTTGATACGATGGCTGATGGCGAATCCCTCCTGGTCTGCTGCAAAGCCTTCCAGCCTGAATGCAAGAGTTTTTCTTCCCGCATAACAGTGAAGAAGATACCGACTGTCCTGTTAGGTCGTTGTGAATTTGATCATAATGATTACTCACTGAATGTCGTAGATATCCCTCAAGAAAAAATAGAAGGTAATTCGGGAAACGACATCAAAACAACATTGTTTTAGTCATCAGGCATTGTCATGAGTACAACTACAAACTTCATAAAGCAGCGAATGTCCCTCCGCGAACCACTTGCGGAGGCACTGGATGTCGTTGCTAGCATAGCAGATGCACTGGACCTTAAGAAACCGGATGCCGGCACAGAGTATTTTGCGTTCCTGGAAGAGCAGCTGAAGAAGGCCCGGAAGGTTTGCCCCACCTGCAGGGACTTTGAACGGGATTTCCCGTCTTTTGCGTTCTCTATTGCAACAGGTATTGGCAAAACCCGCCTGATGGGAGCCTGCATTGCATACCTGTACCTCAAGAAAGGCATTAAGCATTTTTTTGTGCTGGCCCCGAACCTAACCCTCTACGAGAAGCTTAAGAGAGACTTCGGCGACCCTTCTTATGAGAAGTATGTGTTCAAAGGCATAGCTGAGTTTGTGAGCAAGCCGCCCATCGTGGTTGACGGAGATAACTACAACATGTTCCAGCTGCATGGAGGCAACCTGTGGGATGCAGTGGAAATCAATGTCTTCAACATCGCCAAGTTCAACACTGACAGCAAGGAAAGCAAGCGCGGGGCTCCTCGTATGCGTCGACTGTCTGAATACCTGGGACAGTCCTATTTCGACTATTTGGCCGGCCTCAACGACCTGGTCATCTTGATGGACGAGGCACACCGATACCACGCCGATGCCTCCAAGAAAGCCATCAATGAACTCCGGCCTATTCTTGGTTTGGAGATGACTGCCACTCCTACTGATGAGAAGGGAAAGTCCTTCAAGAACATTGTCTATGAGTATAACCTGGCACAAGCGCTTGATGACGGCAAGTACGTGAAGATTCCCACCATTGCAAAACGGCGCAATTACCGAAAAGGCGATCTGACGGACAAAGAGGTAGATATCATGAAGCTGGAGGATGCCATCACCATCCACAAGACCACCAAGAAACGTATCGAGCTATATGCCAAGAGCCACAACTGCGAGGTCGTAAAGCCCTTTGTACTTGTAGTTTGCCGCAACATCCAGCACGCCACAGAAACAGCGGAACTGATAGAGAACGAGCTCTTCGACGGAGAATACAAAGGCAAGGTCCTCCAGATCGACTCTTCCACCAAGAAAGAAGAGGAGGTGGACCGCCTGTTCGTTTCCCTGGAGAAGCCTGAGAACGAGATCGAGATTGTCATCCACGTTAATATGCTCAAGGAAGGCTGGGATGTCACTAACCTCTATACAATCGTACCCCTCCGTGCTGCAGATGCTCCTATCCTGGTGGAACAGTCAATCGGACGAGGTCTTCGTTTGCCCTATGGTGGCAAGCGGACGGGTGAAAGGGATATTGACACGCTCACCGTCATTGCACACGATAACTTTGAGGCTGTGATTGCAGCTGCACAGAAGGGTGACTCTGTGCTCAAGCGCCTTACTTACATCGATATTGAAGACCAGGAACTCATTCCCGGGAAAAGCGAAGTTGTCGCTTCTCAGACACAGTTCGATTTCAAACTGCAAGAGATTCAGGAGAAAGCCAAGACCGAGGTGGAGAAGCGCAGCGCAGAAGTGGTTGTTGATGCCCGCAAAGCCGTCTGGGAGGTTATCTCTGACATGCCGCGTTTCATGAGTCAATCTCTCGAGTCTATTGGTCAGAGCCTCATCAAGACCAAGGAAGATCTCAAAAAGCCGGAGATGGTCAATATCATCAAGGCAAAAACTATCGAGCGAATCGAAAAGGCGGCCCAGGAAGAGGCCCCACTGTTTGCAGAGGAATACGCTAAACCTCGCATCGCGCAGGTAGAGGAAGTGGTCAATGCTATTATCGTGGACTATGTAAACAACATCATAGAAATCCCTCGAATGACCGTCCAGCGGGAAGCTTTCAAGGCAGAATTCAAATGGTTTGACCTTGACACCAGCCTGGGGTATGATCTCCCTTCCATCAACGACGAAATTGTCCGTATGGGCCTCGTTGACAATACGGTGGAATATATCACAGTCCAGTCCGGCCGGAAATACGACAATCCTGTTGACCAGTTGGTGTCCGAGCTCATCAATAACGATGATGTAGATTACGACGAGACAGCAGATCTTCTCTACCACTTGGCCGAAGAAGCATTCAAAGCCATCACTAAGAATGTCGGAGATGAGAAGGAAGCTGCAAAGATTATCTACAGCTATCGCAGACTGATTGCTAAGAATATCTACAATCAGATGAAGGCCCACTTTGTCATTGAGTCCCTGGGATACACAAAGCCTAAAGTACTTCCGTTCACAGGCATAGTACCGCAGCACCTAATTGCCGTTGCCGGCTTTGACCCCATTGACTTCCGCACTGTGGTACCTAAGGCTTTGGTGAAGAAATACATCTACCGTGGCTTTACCAAGTCATACTTCACTGAGTACAAGTTCGATAGCTCTACGGAGCTTGACTTCGCAAACGCCCTGGAAAACGACAAGAGCGTATTGAAATGGCTTCGCCCGGCACCGACCCAGTTCAGCATCTACTGGGGTAACGGAGCCCACCGGTATGAGCCTGACTTTGTAGTGGAGACGGCCGATACAATTTACCTGGTCGAAACCAAGAGCGCAAAGGAAATGACGGCCGAGGACGTAAAGGCAAAGAAAGCCGCTGCTTTGGAGTATTGCAAGAATGCCACTGAATACACCAAAGCCAACGGAGGAAAGCCTTGGAAATACGCCCTTTTGGCCCACGACGTTGTAGATAGAACTTCCCAGTTCCAATACCTTATGGCATTTGCATAGAGACCGATAACCAACAAAACCAACTATATATGAAACCAGAACGACTCCAGATTATTGAAGACTGTCTCTCCGACATCCAGGGCGCTCTAGAAACCCTTCAGGAGGTCCACGACGAGGAAGAGGAAGCATACGATAACCTTCCTGAAAGCATGCAAGACGGCGAAAGGGGCGATATGATGCAAGAAGCCATTGATGCCCTGGATAATGCTTTATTCCCGCTCGAGGATGTTGTATCATCCCTCGAGGAAGTAACCACAAATGCCGACAATGAGCTGGTAATGGAGATTGATCCCTGGCAGAAGCTCTCAGTTGGTGATGAAGTGACCCACAAAAGTTTTGGTAAGGGTATTATCACCGTAATCAAGGGTAAATACTATACTATTGCTTTTGAGGCGAAGGAATCAGTCTTCATCTTCCCGGATGCCATTGAAAAAGGTTTCATCACTATCTAAACGGCCAGGTTATGAATAAGTCAAGAAGAAACTAGAAGACGCTTTCTCCAGCCTTGATGAAGCCATCGAAGCTCTTGAAGGCGCTGATTTTTAGCTTCTGTTATTATGATACGTTACGCGGACCAGCAGAATCCTCCGGACGCCCCTTTAAAAGTAGGACGCCCTGGGATGTATCGCTTGGCAATTAAAGAAGTATTCCCGAACGGGAGTAACTTCAGATATCATCTTGCTGATGCTGATGGGAACCGCTATACTGCCGTTTCGAAAAAATGCTTCCGGAAGAATCAACTGGTTCGCTGTATTGTGCAATTCACCTTTATTAATTCTGAGAGGCGTGTAACACAAGTATGTATCTGCAAGAAACAGGATATCAATGATACACCTCCTAAACCAGGGGGAAAGTTGGCTACCGCTGAGCGCATTGTTAGCAGGGCCTCTGCTAATCCTGGTTTTATCCCGACGGAATATCCTTTCCGTGAAGGTAGTCCCAAAAAGGTCAATAAGACTGGGTCTTACCGGTTCATCATTGATCTAAGTATGCCATGTCCAGGCGGAACACCATGCAAGTATATCTATCTGATGCTGGATTGTTATAATCAGAAATACCACGCTGTCTCCAACATCAAGTATGAGAAGGGCGATAAACTCGTCTGCAGGGTAGAAGTTCTCAAGGAGGGAGAGAATAGAAAATTTTTCCTTACCATATCTGACGATGAAACTAGCCAGGCAGTTTGTTTAATCGACCGTAGAGTCGTGGTCAGGAAGAATTATACGCCACATTATCCCAAGGCCCCAGTAGTAACTCAAACTAAACAAGCGCAGAAGAAAAAAGATGAAGACGCCCCAGTTCATGCCATTGAACAAACGGAACCTGTGTTCAACCGGAGAGCTGCCGAAATATTTGATTCACTCAAGGAATCAGGCTTCCACAAATGCGGTAAGAACTTCATCTGCACGTGTTGCGGCCAACAGTTTTACATGAACCAGGGCATCAAATCTGACACAAAGGAGTTATACCTATGTAACACCTGTAGAGGGAGAATGAGAAAACGAGAGAGAAAGTCGAATTCCGTCTATGCAATATCAACCCCTATGGGAAATAAAAGATAGCATCACCTATGGTAGTTGATTCAATGTCCCTTGAAGAAATTGTGAAGGAACTTCAGGAAGACTTAAATAATGCACAGCATATTTCTTATTATAGATACGATAAGTTTAAATCAGCTGTGCTTAAGACTAAACAATTCCCTCTGCGAAAATACTATGAGTGCAAAACCACCAAAAGAAAGAACCGATTCTTCGTTCAGTTTACAGCAGGGAAAAGAAGTGACTGGAAAAGTCCTTATCACATGTTTTATTGTATCTTCGGAAGGTCAGAAGGCCTCTATTGTGCTGTCCTAGGGCTTGATGGGGATTATACCTATATTTACCCTCCGCACTTTTTCGCACGTTACCGTGAGCGAATCATAAAAAGCAGTGATATTTCGCCTGAAAATCTTATTCATCTTTACATGAATCGTTTTTGGGGTTTTTATTCACAGCCAGTCGATCCAAATGAGTTTAAGGAACTTGAAAATTGGGACCAATTATGTGATGAAGGCCCTGTCGGCTTTGTCGGGACCTGTCCAGACGGTGTTGTTTTTGGAGAGAGAACGCCAGACTATGTTCTGATTAAAACTATTATCCCCGAATCAATGCTATACCCTGACCAGGTCGAGTTTTATGATAGAGTGTATATACGTTGCTGGTCATATATGAAAGAGAAGTATCCAGAAAAGCTTATGGATTTCATAACTGAATCCGAGTTTGACTACTATCAGTACCCTGAGCCGGCAACCCAGGAGGCCCTTGATAAACTACGTCAAAAGTATAAGACTGGAGAATAACCCGCTTTACAATGCAGATAGACAAGCAATATGTTATAAAGATGATACCTCGTTTCACAGTTTAAAAGAAGTAGAAACCTTATGATCGGCAAATACCCCGTCATAACCCTCTGCGGTTCGACCCGCTTCAAAGACCAGTTCCTGGAAGCCCAGAAGCGCCTGACCCTCGAAGGCAACATCGTCATCAGCGTCGGCCTGTTCGGCCATAGCGGCGACGATGAGGTCTGGACAGAAGGCACCAAAGAGATGCTGGACGACATGCACAAGCGCAAGATTGACATGGCTGACGGCATTTACGTCATCAACCCGGGAGGGTACATCGGTGCCAGTACCCGCAGTGAAATAGAATACGCCAAAGCCCATGGCAAGGAAGTAAATTACATGGAAACCCCATAGCCCTATGGACCAACCCAAAATAGAACGCATGCTGCGTATGATGCTGATGATGTCCGGCAACATCAACTATTCCATTGATGAACTGGCCGAGCATCTGGACATGTCGTATCGCACCATCTACCGCTACATTGATACCTTCAAAGCAGCTGGGCTCACGGTCACGAAACTCTACTCCAACACCTACAAGATCGAGAAGGTGCCCAGGAACATGCCGGACTTTGACCGGCTGCTGTACTTCTCTGAGGAGGAAGCTGCGCTGATCCATTCCGTCATCGAGGCCATCGTCCCCACCAACTCCCTGAAGAAGGGCATCAAAAAGAAGCTGGCCGTGGTCTATGACTCAACCTCCATCGAGCAGTTCACCGACTTCCGGAGCAATGCTGCCCACGTGGAAAACCTCCGGAATGCGGCCAAAGAGAAGAAGAAAGTCATCCTGAAGGACTACGAGTCCGGCAACAGCCACACAGTCCGAGACCGCTACGTGGAGCCCTACGGCTTCACCACCGACTACATCGACGTCTGTGCCTACGACCTGGAAGACAAGAAGAACAAAATCTTCAAGATCAACCGCATCGGCAGCGTGGAAGTGCAGGAGGAGTGCTGGACGGCCGAGAAGCAGCACAAGCGCCAGGGAATGGATGTCTTCCGGATGGCCGGGCCAACCATTGGCCACATCACGTGGAAAATGACCGTGATGGCCAAGAATCTGCTGTTAGAGGAATACCCGCTGGCCATGGCCGATATCAAGCGCCAGGGCAATTTCTGGATCCTGGACACCGACCTGAGTTCCTATGTGGGGGCCTGCCGGTTCTTCCTGGGATTGAGCCATGAAATCAAGATTATCGACAGTCCAGAGTTCCTGGAGTATGTAAAGGAGTACGTGAAGAAAAATCTGGAGGAATTGTAGGGAAGAGCTGTAGATGTCAGAACCTGTCAATTAGCCGCTGTACCTTTGCCAATGCATTGATACAGCGGATTTTTTTAACACAACATACTATGTCTATCATCATTTACCTGCTCTGCGCCATCGCATTCATCCCTGAACTGTTCAACGAAAAAAGGTAGTCCTGAACCATGGCAAACAGAACCTACCAATGCTTCCGGAGTTTTCTCCGGCAAAATGACTGTGAGAAGCAGTTCGACGCGGCCTTCTACACCCAGTGCGGGGCCAACTATCTGGATGAAACCCTTGCCGGCATCCTGGTCATAGACGAATTTTTCTTTGGCCGGTGCTTTGACTGGAGCAAGACTCCGGAGGGAAGGGAATACTGGAAGGAAGTGAACCGCCTCTGGTGGAAACAGTGGAAACTGAAAAACTTTCAGTAATTTTGCAACTGCCGACCTGCAACCTAAACACCTTGTCCTATGAAAATCTTAATCGACAACGGACACGGCCGGGAAACTGCAGGAAAGCGAAGCCCTGACGGCCGTCTCCTTGAATGGGCCTACAACCGGGAAATTGCCCGGCGTGTTGTGGCCGAACTCCAATCAAAACATTACTATGCTTCACTCCTGGTACCGGAAGATGAAGACATTTCCCTAGCGGAACGCTGTAAGAGGGTGAATCGCGTTTGCTCCGAGCTGGGCCGCCTGAACGTCTGCCTGGTTTCCATCCACGTGAATGCCGCCGGCCGAGGCAACAGATGGTACAATGCCACCGGCTGGTGCTGCTACACGAGTAAAGGCCAGACTGAGGGAGACAAGCTGGCCGACTGTCTCTGCCAAGCTGCAGCACGGATCCTGCCTGGACATCGGATGCGTTTCGATTATTCCGACGGAGATCCGGACCAGGAAGCAAACTTCGCCATCCTCCACAAGACCGCCTGTGCGGCATGCCTGACGGAATCAGGATTTATGGATTGCCGCGAATCATTGGACTTCCTTCTGAGCGACGAAGGAAAGGATGCAATTGTCCAACTACATGTCGAAGGAATTGAAGCCTACATCAAGAGCTGCGCAGAAGACTGAACCAATTCCCGGATAAATCTCGACATATGCGCTGGCGCGTTCCCGGCGCGTTCGCGGGACGTTCTCACTACACAGCAAAGCCCCGGCAAACCTCTAGGACTGCCGGGGCCTATTCATTTCGATAAACAGGGAATTTACTTGACTATTATTCGTCCTTTTTGCTTGGGCGAAAAACAATAAATGCCGTTTGAATGATTGAGATGACGATGGAAATAGCCGTTAAAACAAGAGTGTGATTCCACGGGAAGTGGAGCACTAATGAAGCAAGCAGCCATGCAATGATGCTTACAACAAGAAAGGTAAGCATTCCTTTTAGTTCCTTTTTCTGCCCGATAGAGAGTTTCATAACATCAATTTCGATTTAACGGCCTAAAGGTAAGCATTTTCTGCCATATGGACAAAAGAAAGGCCCCCTGGAGACTCTCCAGAGGGCCAAACAGGTTCAGGGCTATTGCCCGAAGACTACGGCTCACCGCCAGCAGCTGCAGCAGCGGTCCACTTGCACTCCGCCAGCATGGTACCGGACTTCTCGCCGGTGCTGGAGTTGACGAAGTAGTAGCGGAAGAAGATCTTCGGGGCCGCAGCGCTCGGGGCGCCGTGCTTGGCCACGTAGTCCGCGGCAATGTTGATGGCGGTGTCGTCAGGCTCCTCGACGAGCTTGATGGCCACAGCCTTGCTGTGAGCGCGGGTCACACCGTTGGACTGGCCTTCGGTGGCCTCGATCACCAGGAAGATACCACCGTTGTCGGTGAGGTCCTGGTCCAGCTTGAAGGTGAAGGTGTCACCTTGGCACACGATGGTGGCGCTGGAAGGGTTCTCGACGCCCACGAGTGCGGGCGGGTTCTCCACGGGAGCGCCGCCGCAGGCGACGATCCAGTAGTTGAGCCTGGTGAACAGGTTGGAGCCGGAGATCTTGGCCTTGGAGCCAAGGACGCTGCGGCCTTCCTGAGAGAGGGCCAGCTTGTTCCAGGCGAGGATCTGGGCAGAGGTCAGCGACTTCCACATGGTGGTGAGACGCTTGAACACACCCTTGACCTTGGCCTGGTCGGCGGTACGTACGGAGCCACCGTAACCGCGGTTGCGGATGTACTTGCGGCTCTTCATCTTTGCAGCGGTCACGCCCTTGGCGCTGCCGCTCATCTCCTCGAAGGCGATGGAAGGAATGTACTTCATAGCTTGAAAAGGTTTAGGTTAGTGAAATGGGAAATAAGGAATAGTATTACAATCAGAACGATGGCCAGGAGTGTAACGCCCCCGGTCTTCATCTTCAGGGACTGCCACCAGGTGAGCTTCTTCTCTACCTCAACGGTCTTGGTCTGAATCCGGTCCCGGTACACGATGGAATCCCGCACGGTTTCCTTGGATTCGACGATCACGGGCTCCCTGACGGGCTTTGTC
>OMQK01000088.1 GCA_900313205.1 uncultured Bacteroidales bacterium
AAACAATGAACAACAACCGCAAGGATATTGTTCGTAGCAGCGGAAAATACTTCGTTTTGTGGGGAATTCTGCTCACAGTATTCTCACTTCTTGTCTTCATCCTCTGGAAAACCACAGGAAAGGCGGTATGGAACAACCTATGGTTTGCCTTACCCGCAATAGGCTATCCTCTTTCGCGGCTGATAAAAAGCAAAGAAAAGCCTGCCCGCGCAGAAAACTACATCAGCCGTATCAACGGCGGCATCTGGGGCTCCTTCGGCCTGTTTGCCTGCTCTGTTGCCCTCTTCACGGTACTTTACAGCCTGCTTGGAGACAGTCAACTTACCGCAATTGTCCTTGGCGCTACTCTGACAGCGCAGATTGTCCTTCTCTTCGGAATAGCAGAAACTATCAGCGGTGTTGTCCTGAAGAACTGGACGATAAAGATTGCCGGGTGGATTACAGGCATCGGAGGCCTGGCCATTTTTTACATTACGCAAGCGGGCGCTGAACAGATGTTCATCTTCACTTTTGCAGGGATCGTCCTGGCCGCCACAGGGCTTATTGTAAAACAGCAGTACAAGTAGCCTATGTTTCCCAAATTAGATCCGCTCCTTCATTCCGAACTCCGGCTGGCGGTGATGAGCATCCTGGCCGGAGTGGATGAAGCCGATTTCACCTATCTGAAAAAGCAGACTGGTGCCACCTCCGGGAACCTCAGCGTGCAGATAGACAAACTCACCGCCGCCGGCTATATCACGGTGGAGAAGGGCTTCAAGGGCAAGATGCCCCGCACTACCTGCAGGATGACTCCCGCAGGTCAGGAAGCCTTTGGTAACTATGTGGAAGCGTTGAAAGAATACCTTTCGTCCGGAGGGCCGGGTGACCGAAAAATCTGATTGAATCTCCACCACGCGGTAATCGGCAGGTGTTTCAAGTCTGATTATCATTATGTTGTTCAATTATAACGAGGCTATCACGCGGTCGAAGGATTGTGATGGAATATCCGAATGTTTCTGTAGGTTGCAGTGGTAGGAATAAACGGTGGTAACCGACATGTTCAGGATCTTCGCAATCTTCTGGCGCTTGGAAATGCCCATCTTGATAAGGGCCAGAATCCTGAGCTCGGTTGACAATTTATTCTTTGCTGACATTTCAAGTTTATATCCGGGTTTCATGTGGGCGTTCACCCTGTCCACGAAATCCGGAAAAATTCTTATAAATGTAGAGTCCAGCGAAGAAAGCAGTCCGTCGATTTCACCCGATGCAAAGGACGGTTTGCGAAGTTGAGCCATTATCGCGTCAGGGCCATCCTCCTTTGCTGTACGCCGCAGAGAAGAACGGTATTCATCCACTTTATTCAGATAGTCCACACATTTTTCCATGTAATTTGCAAGGAAACCGTCCTTGATGCTGGACACTTCACTCAGTTTGCGCTGGGATACTGTGAGTCGGCCGGAGTAACGCACAAGCAGGATGAGCAGCACCAGCACTACAAGAAGAGTGGCTGAAACCGCAACAGTTCCTACGATAAACCCGTACTTGCGCTGTTTTTCCTGTCTGAGCACCACGTTCATTATTTCGTACTCAGAGAGCAGGATGTCGTTGTAGCGCAGAGCATAATGGGACGACTCCGCATCTTCAAGAGTCATACGCATATAGCGGTCGGCCCGGCGGATATCGCCGCGCCTGAAAAGGATTCTTGCCAGTTCATAAAGCGCATTATATGCTTTCGCAGAAACACGGATATCATATGTTGCCGATGTTGCAAAGCACTCTATCGCCCTTGCATCGTTGCCGGAATTCAGATACTCCATTGCCTTGAAGTAGTAGGACTTGGCCGTGTCGTTGGGGCTAGTAAGAGCACAGGCATCCAGCCGGCCAATACCATCTACTACTTGTCCTTCCCTTCGCAGCTGTTCGTTGTGATAATAGACACACTCGATATTTGTGCTATCCCTCCTCCACCAACTGTTGATTGTGTTTCTGCACTTTTTCTCATAAAGGGCATTGTCGTGCAAGAGCTTTCTATATATATGATATCCTGCATAACCGTAAGTATGAAAGCCTCCTGTCCCGAGGCCTGCAGTATCTACAGATTCAAGGACGATCAAAGCCCTACTGAGGGAATCCATCTTATACAGGATGTTGGCATAACAGGCCGCACTTGTTCCGCGCCGCCTTAAGTCACGTCCTTGAAGACGCAGCATTTCCTGAATATAATGATAGCAAGAATCAACGTCGTGATAAAAGAAAATTTTTTCAAGGGAATAAGCGGCTTCCCACCTGGCGCTGTCGGAGGGCGCAGTCCTGAATTGCCGCCTATACCGGTCCTGCAGCCTCTCATGCGAGCGGTCAAATTCATCCTTCTGTTCTATGGCTCTGTCCAGCTCCTGAAAGTAAGAACGGTTCTCTACCGAACAGGACGTAACCAGCAACAAAGCCGCAAAGAAATAAATAACATAGGTTTTCATACTGCAAATATAGTTAAATAATCTTGTTTTTTTACTATGAGTAATTAATATTAAATCGCTTATTTATAATATTATAGACAGTATTTATCTCATTTAAAAACCTTGTTTTATCGAGACGCTTGAAAAATCTGCAATTTTTTCGTATATCTTTGCAAGTGAATCGCAGCGGAACAAAAACTGTAAAACCACATAATTATGAGCAAAAGATTCCTGTTATTCACCATCCCTCTGCTGGCCGCAGTCTTTTCTTGCGTACAGAAGGAAGATTCCACCGGCAAGGGCAATGACGAAAAGCCCGAACTCACGGTGAACAAGGAGCAGATTAACGCTCCCTCACAAGGATTGGAAGATTCCTTCACAATCACATCCAACTGTTACTGGGACGTCACAGTCTCCGACCCGGACGGGAAAGCCGTCGCCTGGGTTGCATTGAGTGCCACTTCCGGTCAGGGAAACAAAGAAATTGCCCTTTCCGTGAGCGCTAATAAAAAGATGGAAGCCAGGACGGCCCTAATCAAGATTATCGCTCCTTCTTCCGCCGAGCTTGGCAAAACCATAACGGTTCTCCAGGAAGCCGGCGAACAGATGGTTGTGGATGGCTATGACTTCCCCATTATCGAGACATTCGAGATTGACTCGCCGGAAAGCCGCAAACTTACTAATGCAGTGATCGGCGGGAATGAATGTATATTCGACGGCGGAATGGTCCTTTCCCGCAGCGATGCGGAAGGTTCACTGGAATTCGTATGTCCATCACACACACAGCCGTCAGCAGGCGACGATGCCGACCGTAGTATCCACCGTAGCATCCGGATGGACGGTTTTGCGCAGGGTGAATCCGTAATTATCAGCGCTCCGGTGAAAGATGCCCTGAGCGGCGAACTCCGCCTTATGCTCGGCGCGCGCGCCGCGTCCTTCACCAAGGCTGGATGGTCGTACTATTGGGGTGCCGACGGCGAGAACTGGAACAAGATTGACATTGAAAACGCCATCACTCCCGGCTCCGATGCCGTTTGGAACATAATCTACTTCAACATTCCCGCCTCCGATGCCATTCCTGCGGGAGGCACTGTCTATTTCAAAATCACTGCGGACGCCAAGCCCTCTAAGGAATATATCTCCATTTCCAACACCATCTGCGTATGCCCTGCAAAGGGAGAGACCGGAAGCGTTCCCGCAATGGACGGCAACACGATAGCATTCTCCACAGCCTTCAACGATCTTGTGGACAGCTATGCAACAGACATGAGATATCAGCTTGGATGGCTCAGGATTGCAACGAACAGCTATGCCTCCAATATGACCAGTTTCAACGACCAGTATGTCCTTCCGGACGAACTCTCGCCTTTTGCATCGGTAAAGGGCTGCTACGAGAGGCCCGGATACCTTCAGGTGGGATACTACGACGAATCGTTGTGGACCAGGATATGCGCAGGCTCCTTCACCATCAGGATTGGCGAATGCCTGAAGCAGATGGGCGTTGCCGACACCGACGCCAGAATAACTCTCAAGGCCTGTAACATGAAAGACTTCCGCGGTTATGAAAGCGTTGCCCGCGCAACCATCGCAGCCGGTGAAGAAAGCTTTGTTATGGAAGGCCTCAAGGACGGGGTGTTCGCGGAATACTCCACAGAATTCCACAACCTTACCCAGGAGTCGGTGATCACCATCTTCGCCCCGCAGCTCACGGATGAGGAGAAGGAAGCTCTTGGCCGCGGAGAAAAAGTGAACAACCTGCTTGATTACCGCTTCTTCATCGATGACGTTGTGGTGGAACTCACCACCATCCATGAGAAGGGTAGCGACACCAACAATGACAACGAGAATTTCTCCGACGGAGGTAACTATAACTGGTAATGGATATGAAAAAGATATTTATGGCAGCTGCCGCCCTTCTTACCATTGCGGCCTGCAACAAAAATATTCCCGTAGCAGGGCCTTCAATGGATTCAATGGAGCTCACCGCCACCATTGAGACCGGCATCACCAAAAGTCACCTTAACTCATTCGACGTACTTTGGGATGCCAACGACGAGATCAGCGTCTTCTCCATGGAGGAAGGCGCTTACAGGAACTCCAAGTTTGCAACCGCAGACCAGGGAGCAAGCGCGGTATTCAAAGGTCCCGGCATCAATGCCGATGACAACCTGTTCGCCCTGTATCCCTACAATGAAAATGCAATGTGCTCCACCAATGGTGAAATAAGTACAATTGCTGATTTTATCAACCAGAAAGCGGTGAACGGCACATTCGACAAGAATATCAACTTGGCCGTAGGCAAATATGCCGGCGAGAAAAAAGTGAGTTTCCGCAATGGTGGGGCCTTCCTGAAATTCAAAATTACCCAAGAAGGGGCCGATACCGTGAGACGCGTCGAACTCAAAACCTCTGACAGCACCCCCATTGCCATTGACGGTGATTTCAACATTCTCTGGAATGACGGTGCACCGTCTATCGTCCCCAGCGATAATGCAACCCGATCGGACATAATTAAGGTTACCCCTTCAGAAGGCACTTTCATAACCGGCGACACCTATTATGTATGGGTTCTCCCCGGCCAATACAAGGGCCTCACCCTTACCCTTGTCTCCCCAACACAGATGACTGCGACTAAAGCCGGCACCAACACGCTGACTATCGCAAGAAACCAGATTGTGGACCTTGGAGAGATTGGAGGCCTCACTTTCAAGGCCAAGGAGGCGGAGAAGAAGACACTCCACTTTGACTTTACCGGAGACCCCCAGGAAGGTTGGCCCACTGCCGACAAATGGAAGAATGCTCCTGGAGACACAACATGTGTGTACAAACTGGACGGGGAGGACTACAATTTCATCCTCACAGACTGCGGCAACGCATCTCAGGCTCGCGTGGCGTGGGTAAAAGACAAGGGTGGCCTTGTCATGTTCGCCGGATGGCGCTATCTTGGTCTCCCCGCAATAGAAGGATTCAAACTCGTAAAGGTTAGCGGATGTCTATGCCTTGCATCCAATTCCAAGCGCCAGGCCGGTATCACGAAATCTGTAGTAGCCGACAACACCACGGACACGAATGAATTCGTGCCTGGCGGCGAGCCAATTGCATGGGCCACAAATGGAGAAGTGTACACATACAATCTGGAAGAAACGGCACCTGGCACGGTTTACTACCTGGCCTGCACCGCTACCAGTATCGGCACATTCTATCTGGACCTCACATACGAAAAGGCAGAATAAAATATGAAAAGGGTTTTTGTGTTATTATTGGTTATGGTACTGGTACTGGCCGGAGGAACAGCTTCCGGCCAGGCATCGGTATTCCGTTACACAGAGGCAAGCGAACTCACTCTTGTGGGCAAACTGTTCAATGACACACCCAACCCCTATCACCGTGTGGACACATCCCGCTTCGACGGACTAACCCGCAGGGAAAACACCCTTGTGAGGATGTCGTCGGGCATTGCCTGTGCATTCAGGACCAATTCCACCGCCATCACCGTAACAACCATTTACCGCGAGCCGACTTTCCCCGTCAACGGTAACGGAATAAGCACCCGTGGATATGACCTGTATATCCGCGAAAAGGGGAAATGGTTATATGCCGCATCGGCCGTTAATCCGGACGACAGGCTGGGTGAAGAGCTTATGCTGATAAGCGGAATGCAGGAGGGCCGTACCTACGACTGTCTCCTCTATCTGCCCCTTTACAGCGAGTTGGAAAGCGTGAAGATAGGCATTGAAGAGAACGCCTTCATCGAGCCGCTGGAGAACCCTTTCCGTCACAGGATAGCCGTTTTCGGCTCCAGCTTCACTCACGGGTCCAGCACCTCCAGGGCGGGAATGAGCTATCCGGCCCAGCTTAGCCGCGACACCGGTCTCCAGATGCTTAGTCTGGGAGTAAGCGGCAATTGCCTGCTCCAGGACAGTTTCTGTGACATCCTCTGCGCTGCACCGGACGTGGATGCATTCGTTTTCGATGCATTTTCCAACCCAAGCGCATCAACAATGAAAAAACGGCTGTTTCCATTCATCGAGAAGCTTCAGGCCGCCCATCCGGGAGTGCCTCTTGTTTTCCAGCGAACCATCTGGAGGGAGCAGAGAAACTTCAACGCGGTGAAAGACGCTGCTGAGAACAAGAAGATGCACACGGCTGATTCCCTCATGGCAATAGCGGTGAAAAAGTACAAAGACGTTTACTACATAACTCCCAATGCCACTTCAAAGGCCCATGACACTTCTGTGGACGGGATTCATCCCGGAGACCACGGTTATACGCTTTGGGCCGGCTCTATAAGAAAACCACTCACAAGGATACTTTGCAAATACGGAATCAGATAACATTATGAAAAGATTCACAGTCCTACTGTTTTGCTTCTTGGCTGCCGGCAGTCTCCTGCACGCGCAGCAGACCACTCTCAGCGGCCAGGTGAAGGACTCTGGAGGAGAGCCGGTTCCCGGTGCCGCCATAATCCTAACCGGCACTTCCGAAGCAACCATTGCCGATATCGATGGCAAGGGTATTGCTCCAGTTGACTTCACAGTCTTCAACGATCCAGTGATGGCCCCGGAAACTGGAAATGGCACCGCGCTGCGGGACCGGAGCCTCTCTCCTCCGTTGGAGGCGAAGACATCGTCCAGCGCAAAACACAGACCATTTCCCAGGCCTTGCAAGGAGCGATACCGGGTGTAACCGTCACCCGGAGCAATTCCGCTCCCGGATCCGAGGCAACAATACGCGTGCGAGGAATAACGTCAATGACCGATGGTTCCACTGACCCGTACATCCTCATCGACGGCGTTCCCGGTTCGCTCAGCGACGTAAACCCCGAAGACATCGAGAATCTCACGGTTTTGAAGGATGCAGCATCGGCATCAATTTACGGTTCGCAGGCGGCGGCAGGCGTGATTCTGATTACCACCAAACGCGCATCCAAGGGCAAGAGCGGAATCAGTTATTCGTATTCGCTTGGTGTTGACACACCCACGCGCATGCCCCGATACATGGACGCCGTGAGTTATATGGAAGCTGTGAATGAACTCAAGTACAACGATCTTCCCGGAAGCGGCTGGTATCAGGCATACGACCAGGCCCTTATCGAAAACTATTGGCAGCTAAACGCCGCAAATCCGGATGACTATCCCAATACCGACTGGATGGGTCTGGTGATGAAGAATAACGCCCTCAGGCACAGTCACAATTTGAAATTCACGGCATCGGGAGACAAACTCCGCTCCAGCGTAAGCCTGGGCATGGACGACGTTCAGGGCCTGTACAAGGTGAGCAACAGATGGAAACGTTACACTGCAAGGCTTAACAACGACCTTGGCATTTATCCCTGGCTCACCGTTTCCACCGATATTTCCCTGGTATATATCGACAAAGTGTCGCCCCACAGTTCCCCCGCACTGAAAATGCGCTACATGCCAGCTATTTATCCTGCTGTATGGACCAACGGGAACTACGCTCCCGGAAAGGACGGAAGCAATATTTACGCAGCTCTCATGAGCGGCGGCGAGGTGAACACCGACTCCTTCAAGACAAGCGGCAAGTTCCAGATTGAAGCAAAGCCGGTGAAAGGACTCACACTCACCGCACTGTATTCGCCCATGCTGTATTTCAGCAGGTCCACGGACTTCCAGAGGCAGACTCCGTACTTTTACAAGGACGAGTTTTCAAGCGGAAAATACATCTCCGAAGCACTTACCACCACACTGGAGGAAGGTCGTGGCTGGCGCTATTCCGGGACCATCCAGGCCTATGCAAACTATCAGCAGACATTCGCTGGAAAGCACAATGTGGGTGCCATGGCCGGTTATGAGAACTACTACACTGCCAGCAAGAGCATAGTCGCTGCAAACTCCGACTTCCCAAACGCCCTGATCGAAGACCTGAAGGCCGGCAATCCATCAACGGCTACCGCCACGTCCGACAATGTTTATGAGCTTGCAAGGAATTCCTTCTTCGGAAGGCTTATGTATAACTATTCCTCGCGATACTATATCCAGGGCAATATCCGATGCGACGGCAGTTCCCGATTCGCTCCCAATTACCGCTGGGGCACGTTTATGTCGGCATCGGCAGGATGGCAGTTCTCTGAAGAGCCTTTCATGCAGCCGCTGAAGAAAATCATCAACCAGGGCAAACTCAGGGCCTCTTACGGCGAACTCGGAAACGAGCGCATCGGCGGGTATTATCCCTATCAGTCCATGCTGTCGGTAAGCCATCCGGTGGGATACCTCGGGGATACCGCCACATCTGTCACAGGTTATGCCCAGGGCAGCGCCATAGTCCCGGACCTCACCTGGGAAAGCACCTCCACCATAGACATAGGACTTGACCTTTCTATGCTTGAGGGCCGGCTCAACCTCACAGGCGACTGGTACTACAAGAAAACCAAAGGTATGCTCATCGAGGTACCGGTAGCTCCCGTCATCGGCCTTTCCAATCCCTACGACAACCTTGGTGAAATGCACACCAAAGGCTGGGAAATTACGCTTGGCTGGAGAGATACCGTGGGAGATTTCACTTATAAGCTGAATTTCAATCTATCGGACGATGTCTCCATCATGGGTAACATTTCCGGAAAGGAGGTCATTTCAGGAGGAAAGATTATCAAGGAAGGGTACGAATACCAAAGCTGGTACGGATACAGGAGCAACGGCCTGTTCCAGACCCAGGAAGAAGTGGACAGCTCCCCTGTTCTCGGCACCCAGTATCCGGGCGACGTAAAGTACGTCAACATTGCCGATCCGATGGGTGGCACCGAGCAGATTACCGCAGAACAGGACCGCGTGGTTCTGTGCCCGTCGCTTCCGCACTTTAACTACGGAGCCACCGTGGACCTGTTCTGGAAAGGATTCGACTTCAACATTACCCTGCAGGGCGTGGGCAAACGCAACGGCTATCTGAGCGACTACATGGTCCAGCCTCTACGAGGTCAGGTTTACAACTTCCCCACATACCTTGCCGGAGGAGCGTCCTGGAGCTACAAGAACACCGTGAAGCAGAACGAGAACGCCGTATATCCCCGTTATTCCTGGGTGTCTGGCGGTTCCACTTCCACTATGGGCAATTACGCCTATTCCGATTACTGGATCATCAACGGTGCCTACCTGCGCGTGAAGAACATAACCCTGGGGTACACCTTCCCGTCCAAGTGGATGCAGAAGGTAAAGGTAAAGGACCTGAGGCTGGCCGCCACGCTCACTGACTTCTTCACCTTCAGCCACTACCCTGTGGGCTGGGATCCTGAGGTGGGAGCCACGTCCTATCCCATAACCAAATCGGCAGTATTCTCCATTTCCGTCAAATTCTAGCGAGTATGAAACGCATAAGCATTATACTTCTGACATGCCTCTGCCTGGCATGCACAAATATGGATCTCTCCCCGGTTGACAAGGCTGCTTCCGGCAACTGGTTCAACAATGCGGAGCAGTTCGAGATGTGCTTGAACGCACTTCTGCACCATATGTACTGGCCCATGGAACGCAATGAATGGACCGAAGGCGAACAGATAGAACTTGATCTCCTCACCGATGATGGCACCAACCGCAGCTCGCTCAGCCGCTTCCTCACCGACGGAGTGGACGGGTCCTTCCCGTTGTCGGCACAGATGTGGAATATCTCCTACAAGGGAATCAACCGCTGCAACAAAATACTGAAAATGCTTCCCGCGGCAAAAGACAACATGCCTTCAGAAAAGTACAATATGATTGAAGGCTGCGCCAGGTTCTACCGCGCTTGCTTCTACGGAAGGATAATCGCCCACTTCGGAAACCCTGTTATTGTGCCTGAAGACATGGACTTCGATCTTTCCGAAATGCGGGAGGAGGCCTACGGACTCACCCGCAGCGACAGATGGCCTGCAACCGATTGGGTGATAAGCGAATTCGAAGCTGCAGCGGAGCTTCTGCCGGAGCGTTATTCCAATGCCGAAATCGCACGTGCCACCAAGGGAGCCGCCTGGGGCATGGAAGCCCGCTTTGCCCTTTACTGCGCCTCAATCCGCAAATGGGACACCTACGGCATGGCCGATGCCGATGAAGCCGAGCGTCTGTACGGGATAGCCGCAACCGCGGCAAAGAAAGTCATGGACCTCAATGTCTATACGCTTCATCCCGACTTCGGCCAGCTCTTCAGGATGAGCACCAAGAACTCTCCGGAAGGCATTTTCATCCTTCCACGCAGCAAGAGCCTGTCGGCCGAGAACAAGTACGAATATCTTTACAAAGGTGCCACCACAGCAAAGCTGTCCCGCCTTTCCGGTGCCGCCACCTGCACCACATGCTGCCCTTCCTGGGACCTCCTCTGTGCCTTCTATGACGATCAGGGAAAGCCCATCGACGAATCCGCCGTATATGACCCTCACAAACCCTTTGAACACAGAGATCCCCGCTGTACCTACACCATTGTGGAGTTCGGGACCCAGCATCTGGGCGTGATTTACGACCCCCACTTCGACCTTCCTGAAGTATGGTCGTTCCGTGAAGGAAAAAACGTTCCCAACAACGATTCCCGCACATACAGGATAAGCGGCACCGGCAACCAGTATGCCTCCTACAATGGTCTTGTCCTGAAAAAGCACGTAGATGACGACTGGCTCAGCCCCTTCGAGGCGGAGAATGACAAACTAATCCTTCGATATGCCGATGTCCTAGAGATTTACGCAGAGGCAAAAATAGAACTTGGCGACATTGACGATTCCGTACTGGACGCAATGAATATGGTGCGTGCAAGGGCCTACAAGGCCGATTATTCTGATGCCGGCGCATATCCGAAGATTACCACTACCGACCAGACTGAGCTTCGGAAGGTACTGCGCGCCGAGCGCCGTATGGAATTCGCCTGGGAGAACCGCAGGCTCTATGACCTCTGGCGCTGGAGGATAGCCCACAAAGTGCTGAATTTTGCAAACTACGGCCTGCCTGCCAAAAACGAGAAGAACCAGCGCAGGTACATAGATAACGGAATGTGGTTCCATGGAGCAACCCCGGAAATTGACGATGACGACTGCCCTCACTTCGAAGATCCAGTAGCAAGCGGAGATGCCACTTTCTTCACCGGCGGCAGCTACGCCGTGAAGCTCTCACAGCGCAAGTTCATTGCTCCGAAGAGTTACCTGTGGCCCATCCCCACAACTACTACAAACGTAATGAAAAACATCGTGAACAATGAAGGCTACTAGCATTATTCTGGCCGGCAGCCTGCTCCTGGGCGCCATTTCGTGCAGCCACGGGAAAGATAATCCTGAGACGCAGGCGGGGGCGGCACAAATAAGCGTAATGTCGTTCAATGTGCGCAGCGCCACCATCACTTCCGACACCGGAGACCGCAACTGGGACAAGCGGAAATACGCCGTCCAGAGCATGGTAAAGGAGATAAAGCCGGACGTGATAGGGATGCAGGAGTGCACTTCCAAACAGCGCACTGACCTTATCGGCCTGCTTGATGGCTACGAACTGTTCGAAGTTCCAGGCACAGGCGGATCAAAAGGCGGCAACACGGTAATAATGTACAACACCGCGGTGCTTGAAGTCCTTCAGTGCAAGTCATTTTTCCTCAGTGCGACTCCGGACAAAGCTTCCGTGAACGGCTGGAACGAAGAAACCCAGTACCGCACCACCATATGGGCCCAATTCCGGCATAGGGAAAGCGGACGGGAATTCTTCGTTGCCGATACACACATGCCCCTTGGCAGTGAGGAAAGGGACAATACCGCCCGCATCAATTCTGCCAAACTGAACATTTCCCGCATGAAGGCTGCCGCCGGCGAACAAGCTGTGATATTCATAATCGGCGACATGAACTGCGCACGCGAGAACAACGTCACCGGAAAGAGCCTCGACCCCTATTACGAGTGGCTGTCAAACGCCAGGGAAAAGGCTTTAAAGACGGATTCTTCCATCAGCTACAATGGCTACGGGGACTCTTCCGGCTCCAGGATAGACTACGTCTTCTACCGCAATACCATCGTAAGCGAGTTCCGTACCGTGAACGGAAGCGGGTACGGAGTCAAATATATATCAGACCATTATCCAATCATCTGCTATGCGACTATTCTGTAAGGCTGTTATTGCGGCCATCCTGCTGGCCTGCTGTTTTTCCGCATTTGCCCAGGAGGGTTATTCTCTGGGCAACGGACGTATAGGCGTAACTGTGGGTAATGACGGCGCGCTTCTCTCACTTCGCAACAATGTCACCGGACAGGAATACGCTTCCGGCGCATATCTTTGGCGTCTGTATTACGACTCCCCCCGTGAAAAGGAGATACAGGTCTGTGGAGAGGGGATGGCTCCCTCCGTGGAACAGGTGGCCGATACCATTTTTATCCGTTACTCTTCACTTCAATCCAAGGAAGGTAAGCTGGATATGCAGCTCACGCTCACCATTACACTGGAGGAAGATATGGTACGCTTCGGATCCGCCCTTACCAATAATGAACCGCACACCGTGATAAGGGAACTGCACTATCCCCTTGTCCACGGCGCAAGACTTCCGAAAGACCATAAACTCTATACCGCCGAAGCAGGAGGCCAGTTGTTCGACAATCCCGCCGCCACCATCGGCAAGCTTTCTTCCTCGCCATACAAGAAGCCGGAACAGGTATTCCGTCAGAAGGACGTCAAGTACGGAGCGAAGGTATTCATGAACTGTTTCGGCCTGTTCGGAGAGGATCAGGGACTGTATTTCGGCTCT
>OMQK01000087.1 GCA_900313205.1 uncultured Bacteroidales bacterium
AGGACGTCCCCTCAGCGTGATGGAACTTGTGAACGCATTCGAGAAAGTGAACGGCGTGAAGGTTCCCCACAAGTTCGCTCCCCGCAGGGCCGGTGACATCACCGCCATCTGGGCCGATCCCACCCTTGCCAACACGGAAATGGGCTGGAAGGCCACCCGCACCATAGAGGAAACCCTCAAGGCCGCATGGGCCTGGGAGTGCCGCCTGGCCGGGAAATAACAATTTTTGGCCCGCTTTTTGCCTTCTTCGCAGCCATGTGTATTTAAAACCTATAGCTATGAAGAAGGCAATTTGTTTCCTGCTCTCGGCCGGGACGGTTCTGGCAGGATGTTCCAAGGACGAAATCATTCCCGGGAGTTATAACGATTCCACATCTCCCTCTACCCCTTCTACCGATACTGGCACTTATGAAGAGGAAGAAGACGATATCTCCCAAACAACGTTTGACCGCACAATCACAATTGTGTGGAGCGGCTCCGGCGCATCAGTGAGCGGTGACGCCAATGGCGTTGTCACAGTTAACGGGGCCGATGTCACCGTGGACAACACCAAGACCACGGAAAAGGTAAAGTATGAACTTTCCGGAAGCAGCACCGCCGGTTCCCTGAAGATTTACTCCAACAACAAGCAGGCGCTGGTCCTCAGTGACCTGAGCCTCACAAATCCCAGCGGCGCAGCCATCAACAACCAAGGCAAGAAACGCTGTTTCATTGTGCTCAGCGGCACTTCTTCGCTGGCCGACGGCAGTTCCACCACATATACGGCAACCGGAGAGGAAGACCTCAAGGCCGTGTTTTTCTCTGAAGGACAACTCATCTTTTCCGGAGAAGGCAGCCTTACAGTATCGGCAAATAACGCCCAGGGAAAGGCCGGAATCACCTCCGACGATTACGTGCGCGTAATGGACTCACCCTCCATCAAGATCATCGCCGGAAGCGGCGCAGGCCATGGCTTAAGGGGCAAGGACGCCGTTGCAATTGACGGCGGCACCATTGACGTAAGTGTATCGGCCGATATGAAAAAGGGCATCGCCTCCGACTCCCTGGTGGTGTTCAACGGCGGCGTAACCACCGTTAAGGCAACAGGCGGCACGGCTTACGACTCTGAAGATGCCGAGTACAAGGCTTCCGCCGGCGTCAAGGCCGATCAGGTATTTAAGATGAACGGCGGAACCCTCACCGTGACCAGCTCCGGCCAGGGCGGCAAAGGCATCACCGGAGACGCCGTGGCGTATTTCAACGGCGGCACCGTGAAAGTGACAGTAACCGGCAGCAACTACGGCTCATCATCCTCTGGTGGTGGCGGAGGACGCCCCAGGGCCACTGCTACGGATAGTTCCAAGAGCGCAAAGGCCATAAAGTTTGACGGAGACATCCACTTCAACGGAAGCACCGTAAGCGCATCGGCCTCAAGCCACGAGGCAATTGAGTCCAAAGGCGCGATGAGTATCTCTGACGGCGTGGTGTACGCTCAGTCATCGGACGATGCCATCAATTCCGCCAAGGACCTCACTATCTCCGGCGGCAGCGTATGCGCCTACTCCACCGGCAACGACGGCATTGATGCCAACGGCAACATGTACATCAAGGGCGGCCTCGTGTACGCTATCAGCGCCTCCTCCCCCGAGGTTGCATTTGACGCCAACACGGAGGGCGGCTATAAACTCTACCTTACCGGCGGAACTCTCATAGCCCTGGGTGGTCTGGAAAATGGTTCATCCCTGTCCCAGAGCTGCTACAGCGCATCTTCCTGGAACCGCAGCACCTGGTATTCCATCACTGTTGGAAGCACCACCCACGCATTCAAAACCCCGTCCAGCGGCGGCAGCGGCCTGGTGGTATCAGGAGCCTCCCAGCCTACACTCCAGAGCGGAGTTTCCGCAAGCGGCGGCACCGATATCTGGAACGGAATGGGCGTGCTTGACTGCAGCGCAAGCGGCGGCCAGACCGTAATCCTCGGCGCATACTCCGGCGGAGGCGGCATGGGCGGCCCTGGTGGCGGCGGCCCCGGCAGACGTCACTGATATCAAGGATTTTCTTATCTTTGCATTTATTATGAAACGATTACTCATACTGGCGGCTGCAGCCCTTCTCCTAATTCCCGGAGCTATGGCTCAGGACTCGGGCCAGAAAATAAACAAGAAAAACCTTGTCATCAAGGAATGGAACACGGACCCCAAAGGCAGCAGCAAGGTCCTGGATCACGTCACCACCTTCTCTCCGGAAGGAAAGAAGATAGAGGAGATAGAATACGGTTCCAGCGGCCAGAAGTGGCGTAAGCGCTTTGAGTACGGCCCTGACGGCAAGCTTTCCCGTGAACTTGTGTACGATGACCGCAACCGGCTCCAGACCTACAAGACCTTCGAGTGGAACGAGTTCTCCCGCAAAAAAGTCCAGTACACCTATAGCGCCAAGGGGAAGCTCCTCAGTATCAAGCACTACGAATACATCGCCCAGGATGCCGGGAAGTAGCAACATACGGCTCGAGAAAGCGGTGGAGGATATCGGCCCCATCTCCCTTGAAGAGATGGGGTCCGTCAAGCTCCTGAACCGGATAGACACAAAGTACCTTACCAATGAGAACGGGCTTGTGGCGGTCCTCAAGGATGCCGCCGCAGCCGGGTACAGGGCACTTGTGGTGGAAGGGAAAAAGATGAGCCGATATACCTCCGTCTACTTTGACACGGACGGCCTCAGGATGTTCCTGGACCATCACAACCGCCACCTTGTACGCCAAAAGGTACGCACCCGCACCTATGTAGAATCCGGGGAGACATACCTTGAGATCAAGCGAAAGAACAACCACGGCCGCACCAAGAAAAAGAGGATGGAAATCCCGCAGGCGGAACTGATGGGTTTTGGGGCCGATACCAAGGCCTGCGATTTCCTCGCCGCCAAATCCTGGTTCACCGTGGACCAGCTCTCACCCGTCCTTGACACACGTTTCAGGCGCATCACACTGGTAAATCCCGCCATGACTGAGCGCCTCACCATTGACACTGAACTTTGCTTTACAAACTTCCGTACGGGGCATGAGACAAGCCTTCAGGATGCGGTTATAATAGAGCTGAAACAGGACGGAAGGGCTCAGAGCCAGATGAAGGGCATCCTCCTTGACCACCGCATAAAGCCCGTCCGTGTAAGCAAATACTGCATTGCAGAGACCCTCACGGATCCATCCGTGAAAAGCTGCAGGTTCAAGGAGAAGGTGAGAAAAATTGAAAAAACTATCGGCAATAAATTAACAGTCAAATGATACACTTCCTTTCACGTTTTGTCCAGGAGGACCTCTCCGATTTTGGGAACCTGGACGCCGCCGACGACATGCTCATTGACGTCCAGACCATCACGGACGCCATGATGACAACCGCCCAGAAGATAGGGGAACTGGGAATCCGTTTTGCCCTGAACCTTCTTGTGTGCTGGCTCCTGGTGCATTTCTTCTACTATAAGAAAAGCCGCAGAAGAGACTACTACTTTACGTTCATCGTGTTCTCATCGGCCATGCTTACCCTCCTCTATATCATGGGCAACGTGGAGGTGGGAGTGGGCCTCACGCTGGGCCTGTTTGCCATTTTCGGGGTTATCCGCTACCGCACGGAGACGGTTCCCATCAGGGAGATGACCTACCTCTTCATCATCATCGCCCTGGCGGCGGTGAACGGCCTTGCGCCGCTGTATCACGTGGTGGACCTGTCAAGCGCCCCTCACTATGTCCTTGGCTGGGGCAATGTGGGTGTGATGGCCCTTGTGAACTGCCTCATGCTGCTTCTGGTGTGGGTGCTTGAGAGCGAGAGCCTGGTAAAGCACGTTACAACTAAGCTGGTGCAGTACGACAGGATAGAGCTCATCGTCCCGGAAAAGAGGGAGGAACTCATTGCCGATCTTGAAAAGCGCCTTGGCGTAAAGGTGGAGAACGTAGAGATAGGCCATGTGGATTTCCTGAAGGATTCCGCCATGATAAAGGTGTATTACAGGCTGGGAAAAGGTGAGAGCAATTCCGTGAACACCGTCACTCGCGCAAAAGACTATGTAGGATGAAAAAGATTGTGTTAGCCCTGGCGCTGCTCCTTCCGGCGGCTTCTTTCGGCCAGACCTTCTCTACCGGAGCCCGCGCCTCGGTTGGCGTTGACTACAAAATAAAGAAAGGCTTCCATATAGAGGCCAGGGAAGAAGTGAGGATGGCCGATAACTTTGCCGGCCTCGGGAGCCTCCGCACTACCATCGGCCTTAGTTACAAGCCGCTTGATTTCCTGAAAGTTGGCGTTGGATACACCCTCATAAATCCCTACAAGATAAACAAGGAACTGGACAATGACGCCCTCTACACAGGTTTCTGGGCTCCCCAGCACAGGCTTACGGCCGATGTAACCGGAACGCTGAAGGCCGGGAAGTTCAGCTTCAGCCTCAGGGAACGCCTGCAGTTCACCCATAACGCTTATGATGCACTCAACGTGTACCAGAGCACCCGCAACGCCCTTGCCCTCAAGTCAAGGATCGGCGTAAAATATAAGGGTTGGCGCTATGTGGATCTGTCACTTTCCTTTGAGGTTTGCGCCGCCCTGAATGATCCCTGGGGAGTAGTTTCCGGTAGCGCCCAGACCACCAACGACACCAAGAGGGAGTACTACACCTACACCCACACCGGCTACACCCACGCTTATATCAACAGGCTAAGGTTAAACCTTGGCGCGGACATCAACCTCAGCAAGTACCACACCCTGAGCCCTTACGTCCTGTTTGATTACTACATGGACTATGAGATAGACACCAACGGGGCCGATAAATGGGCCGAAAAAGGCGTCCGTATCTTCACTGACAGCACCGGCTGGGTGTACAGCACCGGCCTCATCCTTGGGCTGAAATATACTTTCAGCTTCTGATACAAAACAAGCCCGCTCGAATTGAGCGGGCTGTTTTTATGGAATAAAATTTTATTCTCCCAGACCTTTCTTTACGGCGGCGCTTAGTTCGTCGTAGAGGGCGTCCGTCTTTTCGAACAGTTCCTTGCGGATGCTGGTGAAGCATACCTTGGGCTTCTCTGCGCCTGCGCTCTTTGCTACCTTCTCACGGAGATCATTGAAAAGGTCTACGGCCTTGTCAATAAGGTTTGCAATTTCGTCGGCGTTCTTGCCGGGGTTTACGTTCAGGAAAAGGGTGCAGTCATCTACGAATGCGCCGATCACGTACTCAATGTCTTTTTTGATGTCTCTTAAATTCATATCTCTCTGAATTAATTCGGTGCAAAGATAGTCATTTTTTCTGGAATAGCGCGCTGAATTTACCAAGGCGCTTCATCACCGTGAAAACCAGCCAGTCCGGGAAATGGCGGAAAAATGGAAGGGAGAGATGATTGATAAGGCCAGGCATACAGGTTTTCTTCTTTTTGAACATCCTCTTGAGGGCCTTTGAAGCCAGCTTCTCCGGGGGGAGGCTTACGCCAAGGCGCACAAACAGGCGGCGAAGCTTTGGCGACAGCCCGTACAGCCCGGTATCCACGGCTCCGGGAGTTGCCACGGTAACGCCCACACCCATGGGCTTGAATTCATACCAGATGGACTTGGAAAAGCTGTAGATATACGTCTTGGTGGCTATGTATGTGTGGATTCCGGGGAATTCCATCCACCTGCAGAGGGAAGACATGTTGAGGATATATCCGCTCCCGCGCCGGCACATATCGGCCCCGAAGAGGCGGCAAAGGCCGGTCACGGTAACCACGTGAAGCATAACCATGGCCTCAACCTTCTCAGGAGGGGTGTCACATAGGGCATCAAAGAAGAAAAAGCCGGCGTTGTTGATGAGGATGTCTATGGCAAGGCCCTCCTTTGCGGCATAATCGTACACCGTCCGGGCAGCATCCTCCCTGGCAAGGTCACAGAAGAAAGGCCAGGTCCTGACCCCGTAGGAACAGCTTATTTCCTTTGCGGCATCCTCCAGCTCCTTCTCCTGATTGGAGACCATCAGGAGGTCACAGGAATAATCCCTTGCGAGAATTATTGAATACTGAAGGCCGATCCCGCTGCTTGCCCCCGTCACCAGAGCCGTCATAATAAGTCGTTAAGTAAGGAAAGTATCTGTGATGGGGCTATCCAGGGGCCGATTCCAAGGGTTGAGGATATCTTGGAGACGGAGTCCGTGAAAAAAGGCGCGGCTCCCCAGAAATGCGGAGCAAGGACTCCGGGTATCTGCCGGAAGTTCTCCACGCGGGAATCCACGGTAAGGCCGTGATTCTCCAGGAAACGCAGGAGGTTTTCCGTATTGACCACGGGGACCACGTCATCGGCCTTGTTGTGAACCAGGGTAATGTTCTCATTGAGCCAGGGGGCCCATCCGCGGCAGAGTCTCTCACTGTCCATCGCCTTAAGGAACTTCTTTGAAATCTCGCTGTCAAGATCAAGAAGATCCGGGGTCACAAGGTCACTGAGACTGGTTGTCCCTATCAGTTCCCTCAGTTTAATCGCGTTAAAATCCTTGGATAAAAACCACTGGTCTATATGGCTGAGAAGTGGCTCCTTGAACATCTTTTCCAGCGGGACACCCAGCTTATAGAACTCGTTATACGCCAGCAGCACGCTTATTACGGTATCCGGCATGGAAGCCACTCCGGATGAGACCAGGAAACGGTATGTGGCCGATACATCAAACAGCCCGCCGCCGGCAAATGTGCGGGTAAATCGGATCTCCGGGTGCTTCTCGGTGGCAATCTTAAGCGCCGCAACAGCCACCTGCCCGCCCTGGGAATAACCAAGGTTGAAGATAACCTCATCCCAGGTATAACCCATATCGGCAAGAAGTGTCCTGGCGGCAATAAGGGCGTCAATGCTGGCCTCTCCGTTTGTATCGGCAAGACCGTAGGCCTGATGCTTTCCCGCCGTTGCACCAAAGCCGTAATAGTCGGCCGATATTGAAATGAGACCGCTTCCCACCATCATCTTCTGGACGGTAAGTTCACCTTGGGAGGGGCTTTCGTCGTTGACATAGATGGTAATGTGATTGTAGAGGAAAAGGCCCCTGGCAGGCTGCTCCGGGGTTATTTCATCACCTATCACTATGGCTCCCGA
>OMQK01000147.1 GCA_900313205.1 uncultured Bacteroidales bacterium
AAGATCGTGGTGCTGCCGTTTGCCTACAAGAGCTACTCTTCAAGTGCCAAGATGCAGGCCCTGAAGCCCTACATGGATAAGATCAACGCCAAGTATCCCAAGCAGGAAGACGCCATGAAAAAGCAGCAGGAGACCATGGACCTCTACAAGAAGGCCGGAGTATCTCCTATGGGAGGCTGTCTCCCCATGCTTCTCCAGATGCCTATCCTGTGGGCCATGTTCCGCTTCTTCCCGGCTTCCATAGAGCTGCGTCAGCAGCCCTTCCTGTGGGCCCAGGATCTCAGCGCCTATGACGACGTAATCCACTGGGGCACCAGCATCCTTGGAATGGACCATATCTCACTGTTCGCCCTCCTTATGGCGGTGTCCATGTTCTTCTACTCCAAGGTTCTCCAGACCCAGACTCCCGCAGGCAATGACCCCAACGCCAAGATGATGCAGGTGATGAGCCTCTACATGATGCCCATCATGATGTTCTTCATCTGTAACAACCTCTCATCCGGCCTTAGCTACTACTACCTCCTCAGCAACCTTATCACCATGCTTGAGACCTTCATCATCAAGAAGTGGATTGTGAAGCCGGAAGAAGTTGTGGCAAAGGTTGAGGCTGCCCAGAAGGAGAACAAGCCCGCTCCCAAGAGCAAGTGGCAGCAGCGTCTTGAAGAGGCCCAGAGGATGCAGCGTGAGATGGAAAAGAACAAGAAACGCAAGTAATGAAAAGGCTCTTTGCGCTTGTGGCCTTCCTGGTGGCCGTAATGCCGCTGAATGCCCAGCGCAGGGATTCCGTTTACACTGCCTCTGAGCAGTTTAAAGTAACCAAAGTGATTGCCCCCGTGTCATTGATGACAGTGGGGGCATTCTGCGCTTTTACCCCGGCAATCCATAACAGTGTGGACTTGCCTGTGCGTGAGTGGGTTGTTGCTCCATATGGCGGGGAAAAATTTGTTCCGCTGGTGGACTGCCCTGAAACCTATCTCCAGTTTGCTCCTGCAGCAGCCTACGGCATTGCCGCCCTTTGCGGAGCAGGGGAGCACAGCCTATTTGAGCAGTTGGTTACGGGCGTTACTGCATATGCGCTGATGTTTGGCGCAACCCAGGCCATCAAGTATGCCGTAAACGCTCCCAGGCCCAACGGCGGTATCCATTCGTTCCTCTCCGGCCACACTGCAACTGCTTTCATGGGAGCGGAACTCGTGCGTCTTGAATATGGCATCTGGTGGGGGCTGGCGGCATATTCCGTTGCCGGAGCCACGGCTTTTCTCCGCGTATGGAACAACTGGCACTGGACGTCTGACGTAATTGCCGGAGCTGGAATAGGCATACTCAGCGCCAACGCAGCTTATTGGCTGCTTCCGCTGGAGAGGAAGCTCTTCCGCATGGATTCCAAGCTTGCCGGGGCCACCCACTACCAGTGGCAGGCAACGCCTTTTGTGGCATCAACTCCCGTTGGTGCCAGTTATGGACTTACATTGGCTGTACAATGGTAGCAAAGGCTCTTGAATCACTTCGCGCCGCTCTCCCCGCCGGGGTAGAACTGGTTGCCGTTTCCAAGTTCCATCCTGTGGAGCGCCTTATGGAAGCATATGATGCCGGTCAGCGCGTCTTTGCCGAGAGCCGCCCCCAGGAACTTGCTGCAAAGGTGCCGCAGATGCCATCGGATGTCAAGTGGCATTTCATCGGCCATCTCCAGACCAATAAACTGAAGCTGGTCCTCCCTTACGTGGACCTGGTCCAGTCCGTGGATTCCCTTCACCTTCTTGAAGCTATCAATGCCTGGGGCGCCGCCAACGGCCGCATCATAAACGTCCTTCTTGAACTTCACCTCGGTGCGGAGGAAACCAAGCAGGGCTTCTCCGCCCAGGAGATTCTCTCTATTGTAAGTTGGGCTGGCACACCCTCTGAAACCCATGGCCACCCTCGGCCGTGTAAGAGGGAGGGGCCCGCAGACTGGAGGGACGGTGAGCAAGCTTGCTTGGTCACCGGCACTTCAGGCTGTGGGAGGGGCCTGAGCGAAGCGAAGGAGGTTTCAGAGGGTGTGCCAGCCCAACTGAAGAATATCAGAATCTGCGGCCTGATGGGGATGGCAACCAATACAGATGATATGGCGGTGGTGGAACGGGACTTTGAACGTATTGAGAAGCTGTTTCTTCAGATCAAGGAGATGGGTATTCCCGGTTTTGATGAGCTTTCTATCGGAATGTCCGGAGACTGGCCAGTTGCCGTGCGGCATCACGCCACAATGGTTCGTATCGGCACGGATATCTTTGGCCCGCGGGAATATTAGCTGTGGGGCTAACTTGCTTATTTACAGATATTTATACAAAAACGTCTACCATGTTTCAGGTAGACGTTTTTATGTAAGCGCTTAATTGTCAATCTTTTACATCCACGCTGTAGCTTCAATGCGCCTGCAGGCGCACGGCGGAGGGCGTGTCTTTGCCTATGGACCGCGACGTCGAGCAAAGACTTACTAGCCCGAGAGCCGCGGGGGTGTATGAGGGGGCAGAGCCCCCTGTATTAACGCGCCATAATGGCACCAACCAGGCCCAGAATTGCGTAGAACTCAGGGAGAGCGGCGTAGATTAGGGTGTTGGTGACAACGTCATGGCCCTGTGAGACGCCCACAATACCGTTGGCGCATACCTGACCCTGACGGATACCGGAAATCATGCAGGCAAGACCAACGGAAAGGCCGATACCGAAGCAGAGCATACCGCTGATGGTGCCGCCGGTGAATTTACCAAGCATGATGAAGAAGGCAACGAAGCCGTAGATGCCCTGGGTTGAAGGGAGGGCACTCAGAAGCAGGTAGCTGCCGGATGCTTCAGGTTTGCGCTTTAGAGCACCTTCTGCCGCGTTTCCGGCGATTGTGGTGCCATAGGATGATCCGATACCCGCCAGTGCAAGGACGAGTCCGAGTCCAAGATAACCAAGAATTTGTTCCATAATTTGTTTATTATTTTGTTTAAATTATTTCTTTAGCGGGTTGTAAGTGCGGCCTGAGGCCTCGTAGCCGGAATTCTTGAAGAATTCCAGGAAGTTCAGACGCAGCGGGTGTACAAAGGCACCAAGTGCGCACATTGCAATGTTCAGGGTGTGGCCGATAACCACCAGCAGGATGAACGGCAGCCATAAGATGGCGTTTGAACCGTTTCCCAGAACCATCAGGCCCATGTCGTTGAAGGCCATACCAAGCATGCTGCCGGCAAGGCCCAGGGCATACAGGCGGAGGTAGCTGAGGACATCTCCCATAAGACCGGTAATCATATTGTAGGTATCCCAGAGGCCCATGCCGATATTGGCAAACTTGTTGCGCTTGGGGTCGTTGAACACAAAGATTCCCAGGGCGCTTACTACACCCAGGACAATCACTATCAATTTTGTGAGATTTGCATCCAGAACGCCGGCCAGCGCAAAGGCTGCCACGGTGACGCCGCCCACGATGAGGAGCGTCCATCCCCAGGTCCCCAGCGAGGCAAAAAAGCCTTTTGTGCGGGTCTGATGGATGGTCTTGACCACCATGGCTAGGCATATGTGAAGTATACCCACAACCAGTGCCAACACCATCGTGGCATCATTACCGGCTATCTGGGCCGGTAGGAAAATGCCCTTTATAGGGGCAAAGACCTGCCACTGCGAGATGTCCATGGAGAAGAAGGTGTGGAAAAGGAAGCCAATCACCATAGTGGCCACTCCAAGGATTACCACAAGGGGAGCCATATCCTTGAAGGAATCAACTTTCTTCAGGAGAAGGCCCGCCGCTAACAGCACCAGTCCGTAGCCGCAGTCGCCCATACAGAAGGCGAAGAACAGCATGAAGAAGATGCTGATGAAGGGGGTGGGGTCGAATCCGTCATAGGCCGGGCGGCCGTACATGTCCGTAAGAGTCTCGAACTGACGGACAAACCAGTTGTTGTGGAAACTGATGGGAGGATTGTCCTCAACCTTTGCATTCTCCTTTATATAAAGGAATCCGGCCTGGTCTAGTTTGGCCGATATTTCCTCTTCACTTTCCGTAGGAGCGTATCCCACATATGTGAGGAGGGTATCTTCTGCTGCGGGAACCGCGGTGCAGCCTGCAAGGTATTTGTCAAGCTCAGAGTAGCACCGTGCCCTTTTTTCCTCAAGTTCAGGAATCCTGGCCTTGGCGCTTGCAATGCGCGCGAGGACGTGTGAATAGTGGTTCTCACGGTCCCTGAGGTCCTTTTCAAGCTGCGCTGCGTTCTGGGTGGGGAGGGGAATCTCTCCGGGGAGAGAGTCTTCGCCGGCCACAACAAACCAGGTATGTGTCTTATCCGCATCAATGACGGAAAGAGGGTATTCATCGGCCCAATTGGGCTTGAACTGCTTGGTGGGGAGGGCGTGGAAGTGGATGGGCACGCCGGCCTCTTCCAGCTTATGGAGGATATCAGGGTTGAAATTGCCCCATATCTTAAGCTGGTGGATCTGTTTACGGATGGCTTCCATCTCCACTGCGTCGTCGGAGTAGCGCATGAGCATGCCGCCGGCAAGGCGTTCTATGTCTCCGTCTATGTACTCCGGCTC
>OMQK01000170.1 GCA_900313205.1 uncultured Bacteroidales bacterium
TTTGCAGCCCTCATGTGGATATTTGAGATAATCCCAAACTGGGCCACTTCACTTATGGTGATTGTGATTGCGCTGCTTACGGTGTCAAACAAGGGTATCGGCCTTTTCTGCAATCCCCAGTACGGCACCCTGGTGCCCTACGGCCGCATTATGAGTTCTATGGCAGACCCTGTGGTGATGCTGTTCCTGGGCGGCTTTGTGCTGGCTATCATGGCAGAGAAATACGGCCTTGACGTAACCCTTGCCCGCGCCCTTCTGAAACTCTTCGGCACAAAGCCTGAGATAGTGCTCCTGGGCTTCCTCATCATGATTTCCATCTTCTCCATGTTCATGAGTAACACCGCCACAGCCGCAATGATGCTGGCCCTTCTCACCCCGGTGCTTTCAAAGCTTCCGGCCGATGACAAGGGAAAGATCGGCCTGGCGCTCAGTATCCCCGTGGCGGCAAACCTTGGAGGTATTGGAACGCCCATTGGCACTCCTCCCAACGCTACCGCTAAGGGCGCGCTGGAGCAGGCCGGCATTGACGTTTCCTTTGGCGAGTGGTGCGTGCATATGATTCCTTACGTGATCATCATGATTGTGATTGCGTGGATAGTCCTCCGCATCATGTTCCCCTTCAAGACAAAGAAACTTGTGCTTGAGATACCTGAGAGTAACCAAAAGAAAGACTGGAAGTTATACGTTGTGTGGATTACCTTTGTTGGAACCATCCTCCTCTGGGCTACGGAGCAGCTTACCCACATCAATTCCAACATTGTGGCCCTCATTCCGCTTGGCGTTTTCACCGCTACGGGCCTCTTTGGAAAGAATGAGATCAAGGAGATCAACTGGACGGTGCTGTGGCTTGTAGCCGGCGGCTTCTGCCTTGGATACTGCCTGCAGGATACGGGCCTTGCAAAGGTCCTTATCCAGGCCATTCCGTTTGGAAGCATGAGCGTTGTGGTGGTACTTATCATCGCTGGCCTTGTGTGCTACTTCCTCTCTAACTTTATTTCCAACTCCGCTACCGCAGCCCTGCTGATACCAATTTTGATTGTGGTTGCCAACGGTATGGCAGACCCTGAAGCTGCAAACAACGCTCAGTTCCTTGCAATGGGCGGCACCAGCGCAATGATCATTTTCATTGCAGTTTGCGCATCCATCGCAATGCTGTTCCCCATCTCCACGCCGCCTAATGCCATTGCCTCCTCCACCGGTATGGTAGAGACCAAGGATATGACCAAGGTGGGCCTTGTGATGGGCCTGGTGGGCTTTGTGCTGGGTTATTTCTGGCTTACTAAACTTTTCCCGTTTGCATAATATGAAGAAACTTATCCTTATACTTTCAGCACTGATGGTAACGGTCAGTGCTATGGCGCAAGGGGAAGACACCACCCCCAAGTACAGTTACAAACAGACCGGCTTTGCCAGCGTTCCCAAGGTGGGCGGTTACATCATTGGAGGTTACAAGTACAGTGACCTTGCAACCGCCAACGGCGGCCCCGGATTCAACTGCAGGCTCATCCGTCTGTATGTGGACGGCAGCATCTTCAACGACTTCAAGTACCGCATTCAGTTCCAGGCCAACGGCACCAGCCCTCACGTGAAGGACTTCTTCATTGAGTGGGCTCATTGGAAGGAGTTCTCCATAAAGATGGGCCAGTTCAAGCGCGCTTTCACTTTTGAAAACCCTATGAACCCCTGGGATGTGGGCGTGGGAGATTTCTCCCTCCTTGTACAGAAGTTCGCAGGTATGGGAGACCGCCTTGGCGAGGCCAATATGGGCGGCCGTGACGTGGGTATCCAGATCCAGGGAGACCTTTTCCCCATCGGTGAGAAGAAGTACAGGCTTCTGCACTATCAGTTGGGCGTTTACAACGGCCAGGGCATTAACCTTGCCGATGCAAACCGCGCAAAGGACATCATAGGAACCATCCAGTTCCAGCCCATTCCGGGCCTGTTCATAGGCGTTTTTGGCTGGACGGGCAGCTGGGTGAAACCTGCGGTTGCCGCTACTGCTACAAGTCCCGCAGTACCTGCCCAGGAGTACAAGCGTCAGCGCATCAGCGCCGGCCTTAAGTACGACTACGACAACTGGACGGTACGTGCCGAATACGCAACCGCAATTGGCGGGGAAGTGGCAGAGAGCGGTGCGGCCGATGCCTTCTATGTGACCGTGGGCGTTCCCGTTCTTCCTTGGCTCAAGGTTTACGCCAAGTGGGACGAGTTCCGCGCAGCAGGCACTCCGGAATCGGCACATGACCTGATATCGGCCTGCCTTAACTTCCGCCTGCATAAGAACCTCAATTTCCAGGTGGAATACCGCTATCACAACAACAAGATTCTTGCTAATCCGCAGTACAACGAGGTTTGGCTTATGGGTTATATCCGCTTCTAAAGAATTTCAATTTTGTAACATTTGGTTGCGGATCATTTAAATTTGAATGGACCGTCTATAAGACGGCCCATTTTTTTGCTGATTTGGTTAAAAATTCTTATCTTTGTTATTGGCAAATAGCAACCTGTTTGGTAAAGGTCCAATTGGCAAAACTCCTGGGAAGGTGAGCCGGTTGTCATGGAATTGAGGCTGGAGACAACGATGAGGACCTTCCGGTGCCTGCACTCTTATGGGGGCGGGGACTGGGAGAAGTGTACCCAGGTGCCAAATTGCTATCTTCCCTATTGAGAAACAGGACAAAAAGAAGGAAATACGCTGGTTTGCGCTCACCGTGTTCAAGAGCCTCCCGGAGCTTGTGGACACTTTCAGCCAGAAGGGCTGGGAAACCTTCAGGGCGTATACCGTAGAGGAGAAGTATGAGGGGCTGAGGGTTATAAGAAAGGAAGTCCCCCTTGTAAAGAGCCTTCTTTTTGTGAAATGCCCAATGGAGGAGCTGGTGGACTTCAAGTACAAGAACAATGAGTGGTTCATGTACTACAAAGCTCCTGAAAGTAAGGACCCGGGTCCCGTGAAGGACAATGAGATGAAGGCCTTCATGCTGGTAACCTCCATCCGGGACGGAAACCTAAGGGTCCTTGGAGAAGACCGGCCGGAGTACCATCAGGGAGACAGGGTGAGAGTTATAAATGGCCCGTACAAGGGGGCCGAGGGCTATATCAAGCGCATAAGGCGCTCCCGTGAACTCATCGTTTGCGTAGAAGGCGTAGCCGTGGTGGCAGTCTCAAAGGTGCCGCCGGAGTATCTGGAAAAAATTTAAAACTATATGAAGCGTACAATCATTATCACTGGCGGCGCCGGTTTCATTGGCAGCCATGTTGTGAGACTTTTTGTGAACAAATATCCTGAGTACAGGATCATCAACCTGGACAAACTCACCTATGCGGGTAACCTTGCCAACCTCAAGGACATTGAGGACAAGCCCAATTACCGCTTTGTGAAGATGGACATCTGCGACTTTGAGGGTGTCCTGAAGCTCATGCAGGAAGAGAACGTGGACGGAATCATCCACCTTGCTGCGGAGTCCCACGTGGACCGCTCCATCAAGGATCCGTTTACCTTTGCCCAGACCAACGTGATGGGTACGCTGAGTCTTCTGCAGGCCGCCAAGGCTTATTGGGAGAGCCTCCCTGAGAAGTATGAGGGCAAACGCTTCTACCACATCTCCACGGATGAAGTTTACGGCGCCCTTGAGATGACAAACCCTGAGGGCATTGAGCCTCCGTTCACAACCAAGGCATCCAGCGGCAAGCACCACCTCGCTTACGGAGAGAAGTTCTTTACGGAGGATCTTAAGTATCAGCCGCATAGCCCCTACAGCGCTGCCAAGGCCAGCTCAGACCACTTTGTAAGGGCCTTCCACGACACCTTCGGCCTTCCCACCATTGTGACCAACTGTTCCAACAACTACGGCCCGTACCAGTTCCCTGAGAAACTGATCCCGCTTTTCATCAACAACATCCGTCACCGTAAGCCCCTCCCCGTGTACGGAAAGGGTGAGAATGTGCGTGACTGGCTGTACGTTGAGGACCACGCCAGGGCAATAGACCTCATTTTCCACAAGGGCAAGGTGGCCGAAACCTACAACATCGGCGGCTTCAACGAGTGGAAGAACATTGACATCATCAAGGGACCTCATCACCTACGTCACAGATCGTGCGGGTCACGACCTCCGTTATGCCATCGACTCCTCCAAACTCCAGAAGGAACTTGGATGGGAGCCGTCCCTGCAGTTTGAGGAGGGGATTGAGAAGACCGTCCGCTGGTACCTTGACAACCAGGCCTGGATGGACAACGTCACCTCCGGAGACTACCAGAAGTATTACGAGGATATGTATAAGGGCCGATGAAAAAGATTCTTGTTACCGGATCTGCCGGTTTTATTGGTTCCAACCTTGTGCTGAGGCTCCTGAAAGAAGGTTTTCAGGGACTGCCTGTGAGCATCGTGGGTCTTGACAACCTTAACAATTACTATGACCCTTCACTGAAGGAGTACAGGCTTTCTGTCATTCTGAGCGCCAGCGAAGAATCCAAGTCAGAGTATAAGTTCGTCAAGGGCGACCTTGCCGATAAACCCCTCATTGACAAACTCTTCGCCGAAGAAAAGTTTGACATTGTGGTTAACCTTGCGGCTCAGGCTGGCGTGCGGTATTCCATCGAGAATCCGGATGCCTACATCCAGAGCAATATGATAGGCTTCTACAATATCCTTGAGGCCTGCAGGCATAATCCTGTGGATCATCTGGTTTACGCCAGCAGCAGCAGCGTTTACGGCGGCAACAAGAAAGTGCCGTTCAGCGTAGAGGACCGTGTGGACAATCCCGTAAGCCTGTATGCGGCCACCAAGAAGAGCAACGAACTCTTTGCCCATTGCTACAGCAAGCTTTACGATATCCCCACAACGGGCCTCAGGTTCTTCACTGTTTACGGCCCTGCCGGCCGCCCGGATATGGCCTACTTCGGATTCACCAACAAACTTCTCAAAGGACAGACCATCCAGATCTACAACTACGGCAACTGCCTTAGAGATTTCACATATGTGGACGATATAGTTGAGGGAATAGTGCGTGTGATGGGAAAGGCCCCTGATCGAAAGAAAGGCGAAGACGGCCTGCCCATCCCTCCCTACAAAGTATACAACATCGGAGGCGGCCAGCCTGAGAACCTTCTTGACTTTGTGCAGATCCTCCAGGAAGAACTCCTGAGAGCCGGTGTCCTTCCAAAGGACTATGACTTTGAGGCCCACAAAGAATTGGTGCCGATGCAGCCCGGAGACGTCCCCACAACCTATGCAGACGCAACCGCTCTGGAAAGAGACTTTGGCTTCACCCCCAAGATTACTCTACGTGAAGGTCTAAGGAAATTTGCGCAGTGGTATAAGGATTATTACGCGTAACTGTCATTTCCAGCACCCTTATTTTGTCATTTCGAGCGAAGTCGAGAAATCTCATAATAAACTAAGACAATGAGAATAGCAGTAGCAGGAACTGGATACGTTGGCCTTTCAATAGCCACACTCCTGGCGCAGAAGCACCAGGTGGTAGCGGTGGACGTGGTCCCGGAGAAGGTTGCACTGTTGCAGAAGCGTCAGAGTCCTATTCAGGACGAGTACATTGAAAAGTACCTCAAGGAGAAGGACCTGAATCTTACGGCCACGCTGGATGGTAAGGCTGCATACAAGGATGCAGAGTTTGTTGTTATAGCTGCTCCTACCAATTATGATCCTGTAAAGAACTTCTTTGACACATCTCACGTTGAGGAAGTTGTGGAACTGGTTCTGAGCGTGAATCCGGGTGCTGTGATGGTAATAAAGAGTACAGTCCCTGTAGGTTACACCAAAGGCCTCCAGGCCAAGTACCCACAAGGCAAATTCCTCTTCAGCCCGGAATTCCTCCGTGAAAGCAAAGCTTTATTTGACAACCTCTATCCTTCCAGGATTATCGTGGGTTACGATGATGACCGTCATGCCGCCGAAACCTTTGCCAATCTCCTCAAAGAAGCCGCCCTTAACACCCCAGAAGTCCTATTAATGGGCACAACAGAAGCCGAAGCCGTAAAGCTCTTTGCCAACACTTACCTGGCTCTCCGCGTATCCTACTTCAATGAACTTGATACTTACGCAGAGATGAAGGGCCTTGACACCAAGGCAATTATTGAGGGCGTTTGTCTGGATCCTAGAATAGGTACTCACTACAACAACCCCAGTTTTGGTTATGGCGGCTATTGCCTTCCCAAGGACACCAAGCAGCTCCTGGCAAACTTCAACGATGTCCCGGAGAACCTCATAGGAGCAATTGTAGAGAGTAACCGTACCCGCAAGGATTTCATTGCAGACCAGGTGCTCAAGAAGGCTGGATATTATGATTATTATAGTGCTGGCAGTTTTGACGCCGCCAAGGAACACGAGGTAACCATTGGAGTTTACCGCCTCACTATGAAGACCGGCAGCGACAACTTCCGCCAGTCCGCCATTCAGGGCATCATGAAACGCATCAAAGCCAAAGGCGCCAAGGTGATTGTGTATGAACCCACACTGGAAGATGGCAGCACTTTCTTTGGTTCCAAAGTAGTCAATAATCTGGAAGCCTTCAAGTCCCAAAGTGACTGCATAATAGCCAACCGTTACGAACAAGCGCTGGACGACGTCCAAGCCAAAGTCTACACGCGCGATATATTTAAAAGAGACTAGATCACTGCCGAGTAACTGCCGACTAGCTGCCGAGTAATTGTTGTTTATTTAATAAAAGAGTGTTTCAAATATGGCTCAGAAGTGTTACAAACACTGATTACCATATTGCCGACTAGCTGCCGAGTAACTGCCAACTAATTGTCAAGTAGAGCAATTATGACCTTAATAAGATCACAATATCAACCAATTCTGACTCTTGATTATATGATTAAAGAGCCAGAAAATAAGATATTTGATAGGAAGTCATCTAAAATAAAACCATCCGATTTGGCAGAAACCATGAAGCAGAGTCTTATCGATGATCTGAATTCTACGGCAGGTGTTTCCGGAGGTGCGGGAACTGTTGAGGATACGACTTTTCTTGGGAAGAGCGTCCCGAGTGCTTATGTCAAAGGAGTTCTGAACTATGGCGGCAATGAGTTCGACGTATTTGAGCGCTGTGTAATCGTCCGCAAGGGCACATTTGTGGCAGTTGTCATTGCTACAGCACTGATTGACGATACAACAGCAGACCAGCTGGCAGCCTTCACTTCACTCTGAAAGTGATTCAGCCGGGCCGGTCACATCCGGACGTATCTGACAGGCGATTCCCTTAAGGGCATGCATACTTTGGGGTATTCAGGGGCTGTCGCAAAAAGCAGGAAAAGTGCATAAATATTTATGAAGGGACATCCACAGCGCCGGTACATTAAATTTTCAAACGAAAGTGCAGAAAATTTATCAGTACCGCTGCGCGAGGACTAAGTGCGAGCGGTCCCTGAATGAACTGTTTATGCATAGAATGCTTAATGCGACAGCCCCATATTGTTTGCCCTGCAGATATATTTCACAAAACTTT
>OMQK01000084.1 GCA_900313205.1 uncultured Bacteroidales bacterium
GCCCCGAACACCTCCAGGAAACTGCGGGTGTACATAGGGTGGGACGCCTTTACCTCAAAGGAGTCGGCGCAGTTGGAAATATCGGCCATAGCCTGAACTCCGGAAGCCCACATTGAGTCCATAGCTTCCTTCAGGGCATCTATCTTCTCCTCCATGGAGGAAGTGTCCCGGAGCTCATTTATCTGGTCTATAAAGCCCGCCATACCCGTTCCCTTGCGGAAAAGGCCCTTCATGTAGGAGAGCTCAACGTGGCAGTGTGCGTTTACAAAGCCGGGGCAGATTGCTCCCTCCTCTACAGGGCCGTCAGTATGGCCCACCGCCAGGATGGTGCCGTCAGGGGCAACATCCACATAGCCGTTTTCTATGGGCTCACCGGCAAGGGTGTAGACTGTGCGTGCCGTGTATCTCATAGGGAATCCTTTTGAACTGCAAGGGTATCGGCCTTAACCTCTACCGTATCCCTTAGGAAAATGAGCGAATCCCGGGGGATAAGTTTCAGGGAGTCAATCTCCTTGTGCATGTAGGCGCTATCTCCGTCAAAACGGATTTTGAGGGTATCTACGGGCCTTATGCGGGGCCTTGGGAACTTGGTGGTGTCTATCTTCTTGCCGTAGATTGCAAGCATCTTGTCACGCCATTTTTCAAGCTCTGCCTCTGCCCTTACAACCTTGAGTTCCTTCTCTATGCGCTCTGCCACGTTACCCATGATCTTCTCCATCTTCTCAGGTTCTGCCAGATACTCATGGAGGCTGTAGAGGTAATCGTCGGTGTCATAGCCCCTGGATTCAAGGATGCCCTCGTACACAAGTGAGGTATCGGCAATCTGCCTGAGGGAACGGTCCTGCCTTATTTTCTGATCCTGCAGGAACATAAGGTAGAAGATATCCTCCATATCACCCTTGGATATCTTCTTGGGACCGCAGGCCGATATAGCCAGCAGCACTGCAAGAAGCACGGGGACGATATGACGGAAGCGGATCATTTATCTGAGAACTGCGCCAAAATCGGCCTTAAGGGCCTCCAGAACCCTTTCCATGGTCTTTTCCACTTCAATGTCAGTGAGCGTGCGCTCAGGATCCTGAAGCACAAAGTTAAGGGCGTACTGCTTGCGGCCGGCGGGAATCTTCTCCCCGCGGTATACGTCAAACAGGGTAACGCTCTTGATGAGCTTCTTGCCGGCACGGATGGCCGATTTCCTTACGCCCTCATAGGGAACGCCCTCGTCCAGAAGGATGGCAAGGTCCCTGCGGACTTCAGGGAACTTGGGCAGCTCCTTGAAGGAGAATTTGTCTCTCTTTACAAGCGTGAAGAAGACTTCCCAGTTAATCTCTGCGGCAAAGACGGGCTGCTTGATTCCAAAGCGCTTTGCAAGGACGGGATTGATGGTTCCCACGGTTGCAAGGAGCTGGGGCTCACGGCCGGGAAGGCTGTAGGTGATGCCTTCTGCAAAAATGTCTGCGGGAGCGGAGCCTGAAATGAGTGTGGAGACATCCACGCGGTAACGGGCCATAAGGGCCTCTACGTAGCCTTTAAGTTCAAAGAAATTGGACTTCTGGGCAGGATTTCTCCAGACTTTGTCCGGCGTGCCGGTAAGGAAGAGGGAGAAGCAGCGGTGCTCCTCATACCCTTCAAGGGTGGTGCCGTCCTTTTCCGGAAGCCTCTGGTATACGGAACCGTACTCAAAGAACTTAAGGGCCGATGCCTGACGGTTAAGGTTATATGCCACAACCTCAAGGCCGCTAAGAAGAAGCGTCTGGCGCATGACGTTAAGGTCACTGCTCAGGGGGTTCACAATGTGAACGCAGCGCTCTGCGGGATAAGTCTCAAGCTTAGTGTAGTAGTCCTCCTTGGTGAGGGAGTTATTCATGGTTTCCGTGAAACCGTTGGCAGCAAGGAAGTTTGAGATATTGTTACGGATGGCCTCAGGCTCAGGCTGGGCACTGGGCTGGACGCTCATCCTGAGAGTCTGGGGCAGCTCAATGTTGTTGTAGCCGTAGATGCGGAGGATTTCCTCAACTACGTCGCACTCACGGGTTACGTCCACCATATAAGTAGGGGCGGCCACAAGTGCTCCGGTGGCCGTTTTTTCCACAAACTGGTAGTTCAGGCCCTGAAGGATCTTCTGGATGGTACCGTGGCCGATCTTCTTACCAATGAAGTGCTCTATGCGGTTGTAATCCAGCTCTATCATTGCACGGCCGATGGGCCTGGGATAGAACTCACGGACCTTACCAACCACCTTTCCGCCGGCAACCTCAGTGATGAGGAGGGCGGCGCGCTTTGCGGCGTAAAGGGCAGCTTCAGGGTCTGCGCCACGCTCAAAGCGGAAACTGGCATCTGTGGAGAGAGTCTGGCTCTTGGCGGTTTTGCGGATGCTCACGGGGTCAAAGTATGCACCCTCTATGAACACGTCCACGGTGCTGTCTGATACGCCTGAGTCTTCTCCGCCAAACACGCCTGCAATGCACATGGGGCCGTTTACGTTTGCAATGACAACGTCACTGGCGTGGAGCTTGCGCTCAATGCCGTCAAGGGTCTTGATGGGTTCACCCTCTGCGGCGCGGCGCACAATCACCTTTCCGCCGTCAATCTTTGAGGCATCGAAGGTATGGAGGGGCTGACCGGTCTCAAAGAGCACAAAGTTGGAGATATCCACCACGTTGTTGATGGGTTTGAGGCCGATTGACATGAGCCTTTCCTGCAGCCACTGCGGGCTGGGGGCCACTTTCACGCCCTTTACGGTGATGCCGGTGTAGCGGGGTGCGCCATCGGCAGTGAGTACCTCTACGGGAATGGACTCTCCCTCCCCTTCCCTGAATGCATCCACGGAAGGAAGGGTAAGCTGAGCCTCTATTCCCTTGCTGAAAAGGTATGCGTAAAGGTCCCTGGCTACGCCGATGTGGGAAGCGGCGTCTATGCGGTTTGCGGTGATTTCATACTCTATCACGGACTCATCCTTGAGACCAAGGTATTCCTTTGCAGGAACGCCGATGGGGGCGTTTTCAGGAAGGACCATGATGCCGTCATGGCTGGTGCCTATTCCAAGTTCATCCTCTGCGCATATCATTCCAAAGCTCTCCACGCCGCGGATCTTGGACTTCTTGATCTTGAAGTCTCCGGGGAGGATGGAGCCAAGGCGGGCAAAGAGAACCTTCTGGCCGGCAGCCACGTTGGGAGCGCCGCAAACTACGGTAAGGGGCTCCGGGGAGCCGTCATTGACGGTGGTGATGTGGAGGTGATCACTGTCCGGGTGAGCTTCACAGGTAAGGACCTGAGCCACCACAACGCCTTTGAGGCCGCCTTCAACCACTTCCTTGGTTTCAACGCTGTCTACCTCTATGCCTATTGATGTCATGGCCTCCGCCACTTCTTCCGGGGTGAGGTTACACTTAAGATACTCTTTGAGCCAATCGTAACTTAATTTCATTGTATATCTTCCAGTTTAAACAAATCTTCTAATAGTCTACAAAGTTACATTTTTCCTCACGGAAAAACAACTGCCGGAATCCATAGAAAATGAGTATCTTTGCAAACTCAAAATGATTTGATATGGGTATTTTCGCAAACGGCGTCAAAAAAACCAACCTTGGCTTCTTCCAGAAGCTGGGAAGGGCTTTCACCGCAAAGTCCACCATAAACGACGATGTCCTTGATGCCCTGGAGGAAGCCCTCCTTGGCTCCGATATGGGCGTAGAGACAACCCTCAAACTCCTTGACAATATCCAGGACCGCGTAGAGAAGGATAAATACGTGGACATGCAGGAGCTCACCGCCCTTATCCGGGATGAAATCGCAAACCTTATGGGAGATGATGCTCCCGTGCAGCCCTTTGATTTCACCAAAAAGCCGTATGTGGTCCTTGTCGTGGGCGTAAACGGCGTTGGCAAGACAACAACCATCGGCAAACTTGCAGCCATGCTCAGGAAGCAGGGCAAGAAGGTTGTGATAGGTGCGGCCGATACCTTCCGTGCCGCAGCCGTGGACCAGCTCTGCGTATGGGCAGAGAGGGCCGGGGCAGATATAGTGAAGCAGGCAATGGGCGCAGACCCCGCCTCCGTGGCCTTCGACACAGTCAAGAGCGCTGTTGCCAAAGATGCCGATGTAGTGCTCATAGATACCGCCGGCCGCCTTCACAACAGGGTGGACCTTATGAACGAACTCACCAAAATACGCAACGTCATCCGCCGCGTAGTACCTGACGCTCCTCACGAGGTCCTTCTGGTACTTGACGGCTCTACCGGCCAGAATGCCTTTATCCAGGCCAGGGAATTCTCCAAGGCCACGGACGTCACTGCAATGGCCATCACAAAACTGGACGGCAGCGCCAAGGGCGGCGTTGTTGTGGGAATAGCCGACACCTACAAGTTCCCCATCAAGTTTGTGGGAATTGGTGAAGGCATAGAGGACCTCAAGGTCTTTGATAAAAAGGCGTTTGTAGAAGATCTTTTCAAACCGGAGGATATCGCAGGTGGAGCGTAAGTAATTGAATCACAATAAGATACAAAAAGTTCTGGTAGAATTTTTTCTACCAGAACTTTTTATAACATGTGTTGGGAAAAATTACTTCTTTGCGAAGAAGTCCTTCTCCTTGCCTTCCTCAACCAGCTGCTCTACGAAAACGTAGGCACCGGTCTTGGGGCTCTTTTCCATGCGGATAACCTTCACCATGTGCTTTGCACCGGCCTTAGCGTCGAAGGTTGCAACTGCTTTTTTTGCCATAGTTTAGATCTCCTATTGATTACTTGATTTCACGGTGAAGAGTAACTTTCTTGAGGTAGGGGTTGTACTTCATACGCTCAAGACGGTCCGGGGTGTTCTTCTTGTTCTTGGTGGTGATGTAACGTGACATACCGGGAACACCGCTGGCTTTCTGCTCTGTGCACTCCAGGATGACCTGCACCCTGTTTCCTTTCTGTTTCTTTGCCATAATTTTACAGGATTAAAGGGTTAAACAAGGCTTACGTATCCTTTCTCCTGGGCGGCCTTCAGAGTTGCGTCGAGACCGTTTTTCTCGATGATACGCATACCCTTGGTGGTCACTTTAAGAGTGATGAAACGCTGCTCGGCCTCTGACCAGAACTTCTTGGTCTTGAGGTTGAGGGAGAAGTCGCGCTTGGTGCGCAGCTTGGAATGGGCAACGTTGTTGCCGATCATTCTCTTCCTACCGGTTATCTGACAAACCTTTGACATAATATTTTACTTTTTTTATTGTTATACAAGTTTTAAAAAGCGCTTCCAGCGGATGTTCTTAGGGAAGCGGCGGCTTCCGTCCGTTGAGAGCCAGATGATGGCGGGCCTTCCAACAATGTGGTCTTCCGGAACAAAACCCCAATAACGGGAGTCCAGGGAGTTATGTCGGTTGTCGCCCATCATGAAGTAGTAGTCTTGCTTGAAAGTGTAGTCCGTAGCGGGTTCTCCGTTAATGAGGATCTGTCCATCCAGCACTTCAAGGCTGTTTTGCTCATAATCCCGGATGATCCGTTCATAGAGGGGCAGATTCTCAAGGCTCAGCTGCACCGTGACACCCTTTTCAGGTATCCAGAGCGGGCCGAAATAGTCCGAAGTCCAGCGCGTTTTCCCGGTGAAGGGGAAGATTGCGGTTTCTGCTCCGGAGGAAGGGTAGGTTTCAAGGTTTGGAACCACTTCCACCACACTCCCTATTTCCTTTACCTTCTCAAGGCTTTTTTCCGTCAAAGGCATCATGGGATAACCCGGAAGCTTTGGATCGAAATAGAGTTCCTGAAGGTTGAGGCCCATCTTCTCCAGCTTGGCCGGATTGATACGGGAGCCGCTTGTAACTACTTTATATGTGAGTTGCCGTCCGGGGTAATCCGGTTCCTTCTCTCCGTTCACCCATACAAGCCCGTCCTTTACTTCCAGCGTGTCTCCGTGAACGGCTACACAGCGCTTTACGTAATGGTCCTTCTTATCTGAAGGCCGGACAATGATAGGGCCGAACTGACGGATTGTCTCTTCCCTGCCGATGACCCGTACCCAGGCATGGTAATCGTCTGCGGGACGGCGGGTGAGGACAGTGTCTCCGTTGGGGAACCCGAATACTACTACATCTCCCCTTTTCACTTCACCAAAACCCTTGAGCCTGCGATACTTATTCTGGATGAGAGTTGAATAGCTCTCCTTCCCAAAAGCACGGTTGTGCGTAAAGGGTATTGTGAGCGGGGTCTGGGGGACCCTGGGGCCGTAGGCGAGCTTTGACACGAAGAGATGGTCTCCTGTGTACAGGGTGCTCTCCATGGACGAGGAAGGAATCTTGAAGGCCTGGAAGAAGAAAATATTGATGAAAGTTACAACCACTACGGCAAAGATGATGGCGTCAAGCCAGTCCAGCCAAAAGTTGTGCTTTTCCCCGGGTGCGTACTCTTTCTTCCAGAAGAGCCACTTGACCTTCTTGGTAATTATAAGGTCAAAGATGATACCCAGGCCGATAAGGAACCAAAAGTTTCCGAGCCAGATCACCCAGGCAAGGTAAAGTGCCGACCAGAAGCCCAGCCGTACCCACTTGTTTTGGATGATTTCCTTCCAGCTCACGGCGCAATGACTACTTTACAGAGTTCACAATTGCCTCGAAAGCCTGAGGATTGTTCATTGCGAGGTCTGCCAGAACTTTGCGGTTGAGGCCGATGTTCTGCTTTGCGAGACGACCCATAAGCTGTGAGTAGGTGAGACCGTACTGGCGGGCAGCGGCGTTGATACGCTGTATCCAGAGGGAACGGAATTCACGCTTCTTGGCTTTGCGGTCACGATAAGCGTAGGTAAGTCCTTTCTCGTAGGTGTTCTTTGCTACGGTCCAGACGTTCTTCCTGGAGAGGAAGTTGCCGCGGGTCCTTGAGAGGATCTTCTTGCGGCGTGCCCTTGAGGCAACAGAATTAACTGATCTAGGCATTTTTAATTAAATTTTTGGAGGCAGTGGCCAGGTTCCTGGCGCTTTTTCTTTAGACTGCGTTCCAGTTAAACAATAAATTACAGGACCAAAAGTTCTTTTACACGACCGTAATCGTCCTTCTCAAGGATTGCGAAGTGATCGAGGTTACGTTTCTGCTTCTTGGTCTTCTTGGTGAGGATGTGGCTGTGATAAGCGTGCTTCCTCTTGATCTTTCCCGATCCGGTAAGCGTGAAGCGCTTTTTGGCACCGGAGTTGGTTTTAAGCTTTGCCATTGTGTTAAACAATTTTTCTTAATAGGAGCAAGCATCATCGTCATACGTTTGCCTTCCAGCGTGGGCATGCTCTCCGGGCGTCCGAATTCTTCAAGTTCCACTGCAAAACGGAGAAGCTGTTTCTCTCCCTGCTCTGCGAACTGGATGGATCGGCCGCGGAAGAAGATTGATGCCTTCACCTTTGAGCCTTCCTGGAGGAACTCCTGGGCGTGTTTGAGCTTGAACTGGAAATCATGCTCATCCGTGTTGGGGCCGAAACGTATTTCTTTGATAACTATCTTGGCTGCGTTGGCCTTCATCTCCTTGGCGCGCTTACGCTGCTGATACAGATATTTCTGGTAATCCAGAATCTTGCATACGGGAGGGTCTGCCTTGGCGCTGATCTCTACCAGGTCCAGTTCCAGTTCCTGGGCCAGTGCAAGTGCCTTGGTGAAGGGATAGATACCCTGTTCGGGGATGTTCTCTCCCACCAGACGCACCTGGGATGCGGTTATTTCACGGTTAATCCTGAGGGCGAATTCGTCCTTGGAATTACCCCCCTGCTGTTGCTGGGGCTTTTTCTTCAGACCCGAGGGCCTGGGTTTGAAAGGCGTAGCGATAGTTATGCTCCTTTAAAAGTTAAACTTACTGGGCCAGTTCTTCTGCCACAGCCTTGCGGACATATTCCACAAACTGAGGCACGCTCATGGAGCCCTGATCCTCAGCTCCACGGCGTACAGATACAGATTCCTCTGCCTGTTCTTTTTCTCCTACGATAACAAGAAGCGGCACTCTCATAAGGGACGTTTCACGGATTCTCTTACCCAGTGTCTCGTTCCTGTCGTCAATAGAGGCGCGAATTTCGGAATTATTTAGGAGATTTACAACTTTTTTTGCATAATCTGCATATTTTTCGCTCACGGGCAGCACTTTAACCTGGTCCGGGTGCAGCCAGAGAGGCAGATGACCGGCGGTATGCTCAAGCAGGACTGCAACAAAGCGCTCCAGTGAACCGAAGGGTGCGCGGTGGATCATGACGGGCCTCTTGCGGGAGCCGTCGGAATCCACGTACTCAAGCTCAAAGCGCTCAGGGAGATTGTAGTCTACCTGGATGGTTCCAAGCTGCCAGCTGCGGCCGATAGCATCCTTCACCATGAAGTCAAGCTTGGGGCCGTAGAAGGCTGCCTCACCGGTTTCCACAACGTAAGGAAGGCCCTTCT
>OMQK01000083.1 GCA_900313205.1 uncultured Bacteroidales bacterium
TTGTCCGGGTAATATCTGCCGTCAGTTGGGTCGAAGATGGTCTTTACCCCTATCTTGGCGGAGTCCCGGTGCAAAAGATACCTGCCGTCCTTGTCCAGGATCATAAAATATGAATTAGGGTATGGCTTCAGGGGGGAGAGCGCCTTTGAAAGAATCTGCAGGGACTCCCGGCTCAGGGGCTGAAGATAGTGCCTGGCGCTGTCTGTCGCCGTGCTGAGTGTCCTGGAGGCATTGTCCATGGCAACAGCGTGGAAATGGCGCCTGGACAGCGCTCCGAAGACTCCAATCACCAGCAGGAAAACCAGCACTGCAACAAAGAACATATTGAGGCTGATCTTCATCGGCAAAGACCTTTGTATGCGTCTGAACAGTGTACTCATATCGGCCTCAATTGTTGCTGTTAAGCATATCGTTCAGAATCTCCGTCACCCTCACTCCGTCTCTTTCGATGTCCTTGAGGAGCTGCCTCATTTCCTCATTGTCAATGTCCCCGCCGCTTTCATAGAGTTTATCCGCACCGCCCTGGATCTGAGCCACTTCATCGGCCAGCTGATGGGTCATGCTGCTGAAGAACGCGCTCTTCAGTTTTTCAATCTCCTTGGTCTTGGCGTAGGTTTCGGCAAGTACTTGCTGGCGGGATTCTTCGCTCTGGGACAGGCTCTTCAGTTGTTCCATATGCGCCGATACCGTCTCCTGCATCTTCACATAGTGGTTCTGAAGGCGCCCTACATCGTCCGTGCGCTTTGTTTCACCGAAGGGCAGGGAGTAATTGCCCTGAGCAATGTCAAGGGTTGTATACGTGAGTTTTCTAAGGGGCTTCATGCTGGTTCTTGCAATGATAATTGCGCCTGCTGCAATCAGGATTACCCCCAGGATGATCATCAGAATTGAAAGACGGAAACCTGGATCGAACACCTCCAGCACCTGGTCCACGTTGCCCCCGGTCTCTTCACGGATAATGAGCCGCGTCCCGATGGTCATTGCAAGAATGGTGGCTACAAGGAGACTACCTACAGAAATAACAGTCCGCAAGCAGATTCTGGAAGATAAGGTCCTGGGTAGGAAGTCCCGTGGTTTAGGCATATCCGTCCAAATAATGTGGTTACTCTGCTCAAAGGTACAAAAAAACTTGGTAACCGCCAACTTCCTGATTTACTGTATTTCCGTCGCCGCGTCGCTCAACCTCTTCTCCCCTGGCGGTTTCTCCCCATATTGTAATGCCGATGCGGTGTGGCTTAACCCCTTTATTATCAGTTAGTTGCAGAGTTGTTTGGGATTACCGGTAATCCCAAACAACTCTGTAAGTCCTTGTGGGACAGTTACTTAACATCCACTGGCAAATGCAGGTACTTATTGATTTGGGAGGGTTTTGCGGCTGTCCTAGCCGTGAGTATCCTATATATGTCCATTTTTCTCTGAAATGGTAATCCGGGAATCTCCCTTACACTTGGGATGTACCCCTTGTTCATCAATATCTGTGTGCAGTCGGCATAAACGGCATCAGAATAGTTGTCTTTGTCCTCACGTATTTCGAATTCACCACCGGTATTATCGTGAAAACTTCGTAGCATGGCATCATAATCACCGTAGTAACTAATTGCACCTACATAGTCTATGATGTTCCAGGTACTGATAATATAATCGGCCAGTTGCTGCACCTCGTTTGAGTTTAACCCGTTCATCCACAGATCAAGCTGGGAATAATGCACCCATTCTCCTTTCTTGTAAATGGCCCGCACGTCCTGCAGAGCCCGCCTGAGTTTTGATGAGGCGGCCGATTCATCCAGTGGCTTTGAAAAGGGATGTCGGTTCTTGAAATACTTGAGAAAATTCCATCGGTAGTCTTCGGCCTTCTGGGTAATCTTTCGCTCCACCGGGTTATTGTTATTATAATTTATGGTTGTGCGAACCGCTTTATTGCCAAGTTTTACTGCGCTGCCGAATCTCTCCTGAATAAGTGATCCCCGGCGGTGTCTGGACCTGTTCCACTGTTTGGCAAAGATTCTTGTATACTGCTGCACGAACTTCGCCATCTGGTCCTGGCTTTGGAACCGGCAGGCGCTGTGGAGATGATCCGGCATGGGGCAGAGGGCCAGCACGGTGACGTCCATTTTATCGGCCAGAGTACAGTAGATTGTAAAGTACACAAGATAATCTCTGAGCGAGTAGAAGATAACCACCCCGCCCCTTGATTTCTGGTAAATGTGGTGAACTTCACCCTCGATTACTTTCCTTTTCATAGACTTGTTTTTGTGGGCCAAAATATGCATTTCAGGCACTTTAAACAAGGATCCCTCGAAAGAAAGCGTTGTTTCGCGTGAAAGTTTTTACGTTTCAACGGATCAGGGGTGGAAAGCTACTCCCAAACAACGATGGATTTAAAGAATTTAAAACTTTTTCTCTCTCCTGCACGGCCGTCAATTTGGTGCCGGACTTCATTTTCAAGGGCCGATAAAGCGGCGTTCACCCTTGAAAGATTCACATTTAGCTCGTTGGAGAAGATGTCTATCAGACGTGCGACGCTCCTCTCAATCTTTTCCGGTTTATCCGTCCGAGCCACCCTGGAGTACAGACGGGTGAGTTCCTCCTTATGGTCGCCGATATCTTTCAGGGCAATACCCTCCGGATGCCTCAGGAAAAGAAGCAGGACGGCCTTTGACATGGGCCTCAGATTCAACTCTTCCTGCCCGAAGTAGATCCTCATCCCGCGTGTGATGCGGATAATCTCGCGCGGCGGTGGCGGAGTAAGTTCCAGGGCCGATGCTTCCTGCACAAACTGGGCAACCTCCATGGCTTCCCTCTCCTGGGCCATAGCGGAGTAATCCGGAGTGGGGCTCTCCAGGCAGTTTCCGGCAAGATGGAGGAAATAGTAAAGGACAAGTTGGCTATTGTAGGTCATAGGGCTACGGTTTTACGGTACAAAGGTAGGAAATGGCCACAAGGCGGGTGGAGGTTAAAGTGCTGGGACACAGTTGGTTACGGGGTTATTTGGGATTACCCGTAATCCCAAATAACCCCGTAAGTGGCTGATAATAAGTTAGTTGGGTTCCACCGCGTCGGCATTACAATTGAGGGGAGGGGAGACAACAAAAAACGCAGGCCGATGTGCGGTCTGCGTTAAGTGATTGCTGTAAGAAGCGGTAGGGAGGGGCCGGTCCGGACTGAACGCTGCCGGAGCCCCGTGGGTACTACCAGCGGTCTTCGTCAGATACGGAGAGCTTCTTACGTGCGTGGCGGCGACGGGCGCTCAGTACGCGGCGGCCGTTGGCGGAGGCCATGCGGGCGCGGAAGCCGTGCTTGTTCACACGCTTGCGACGGGAAGGCTGAAATGTTCTCTTCATAATATCTTATTTTTTATATTTTCGCGTAATGGACTGCAAAGGTAGTAATTCCCACTGAAAACACCAAATTTTTTTTCATAAAAGGTGGGAGGGTTATATTCACAAAACTGTGGCCACCCTCGGCCGCATAAGAGGGAGGGGCCCACGAAGTGGGAGGGGTCGCGAAGCGACGTTTTGTGAATATAACCCTCCTACCTTTCAATATGTATCACAAGCTTCCCGTCATAGTAGGAATCCTGCAGCCAGGAGGATACTGGCCAGGTGTGGACGGAGCCGCGGGGGAGGTGGTACCTGCCCATAACGGCGGCAATTTCCTCGGAGACATCCCCGCCCTTAAGGTACAGGATACCCTTGTTGTATGAGCCTTTCACCCAGGGATAGAAATCCGGAAGGGAGGCAACTGCACGTGATACAACATAGTCAAAACTGCGCCCCAGAGACTCTGCACGGGCGTTTACAACCTGCACGTTGGAGAGCTCCAGAGCGGAAGAAACGGCCGAAGCCACAATGGTTTTCTTCCCAACGGAATCACAAAGTGTAAACTCTGCGGAGGGAAAGAGAATTGCCAGCGGAATCCCCGGAAAACCGCCGCCGGTTCCAAGGTCCAGAACGGAAGCGGAAGAAAACGATTCATAGAGCCCCGGCACCGTAAGAAGATACCGTGCGATTGCAAGCGAATGCAGCACGTGGTGCTCATAAACGGAGTCAATGTCCTTTCGGGAAATGACATTGATCTTGGCGTTCCATTCACGGTACAGCCCGTCCAAGGCATCAAAGCGCTCCTTCTGAAGATCAGTGAGAGAAAAATCCTTCCCCACAAACGATATGAATTCCTGAAAACTCATTCCACTTCCCCCCTCAGCATCATCTGGGCAAGGTGCTGCTTGCCCCGGCGGATTCGTGTGCGGACAGTATTGAGCTCCAGCCCCAACTCCTGCGCAATCTCCTCATACTCAAGCTCTTCAATCATATACTTTATCATCACGTCCTTGTACAGGGAAGGAAGCTCATCTATGTACTGCATGAGCCGCTGATGAACTTCGTCATTGATGATCTCTTCCTCCGGGGTGGTATCCGTTAGCTCCGCGCTGGAAGGGTCTCCCTCCGTGGCCTTGTGGAGGATGCCCTCCTTCTTGTGGTCTTCCCGCTGGATGCTGGAAAGGTGGTCCAGCGCCGTACGTGTGGCAATGGTAAGCAGCCACGGCCGGAATTCCCGCGTCATGTCAAAGGCCGATAGTGCCGAAAACGCCTTCTGGAAGCTCTCCGACACAACATCGTCTACATCGGCCTTCCATTTGAAATAGCCACTCACACGGCCGCGGACGGAGCGCTCGTGGATCTGGTACAGTTCACGGTAGGCCATCTGGTCTCCGGAAATTGCCCTCTGTATTAAGTCTTTTTCGTTTTCCATCAGTGTGCCTCCAGCCAGTTGGCGCCGGCCGAACACTCAACCGTGAGCGGCACGGACAGTTTAATAACGTTTTCCATCACCTCTGTGACCATCTCCTTGAGGGCCGGAACCTCCGCGGGAACGGCGTCAAAAAGGAGTTCGTCGTGTATCTGCAGCACCATCTTGGAGCGGAATCCACCCTCACGGAGCCGCGCGGCCACGCCTATCATCGCAAGCTTTATAATATCGGCCGATGTCCCCTGGATGGGCGCGTTCACGGCATTGCGTTCAGCCAAAGCGCGGACGGTGGCGTTACGGGCGTGGATGTCAGGAAGATACCTGCGCCGACCGAAAAGCGTTTCAACATATCCGTGCTCCCGCGCAAAGGCGATGGACGAATCTATGAAACTGCGGATGGCAGGGAACGACGCGAAATAGTCATCTATGAGGCTCTTTGCGGCACTGCGGGACAGCCCCAGCCTCTGCGCCAGCCCGAAGGAAGAAATCCCGTACATTATCCCAAAGTTGGCGGTTTTTGCCTGGCCCCTCTGCTCGCGCGTGACTTCCTCCACGGGAATCCCGAAGATCTTTGCAGCCGTGGCGGCGTGGACGTCCTGGCCCTCACGGAAAGCCTTGCAAAGGTGCTCGTCGCCGCTCAGGTGAGCCATGATCCTCAGTTCAATCTGGGAATAGTCGGCCGATACTATCACTCCGTCCGGAGTCCCCGGCACAAAGGCCTTGCGGATCTCCTTGCCGCGCTCCGTGCGAACAGGGATGTTCTGGAGGTTGGGGTTGGAACTTGAAAGCCTCCCCGTTGCCGTAAGCGCCTGATTGAACGTGGTGTGCACTCTGCCATCGGCCTCACTTACATATGACGGGAACGGCTCTATGTACGTGGAAAGGAGCTTTTTGACGGCCCTGAATTCCAGGATTTCATTCACTATGGGGTGGCGGTCTGAAATCTCGGATAACGTTGCCTCATCCGTTGAATACTGCCCCCTGGCGCTCTTTTTGGCCTTGGGGTCCAGGCGGAGTTTCTCAAAGAGGATGTCTCCAACCTGCTTGGGGGAGGATATGTTTAGGGCAGGGTCTCCGGCCATTTCACGGATGCGGGCTTCCCGCTCCACAAGTTCCACCCTCAGGGAATCGGCAAAGTGGGAAAGCTGCCTGAGGTCCACCTTCACCCCGTCCCTTTCCATCTTTGCAAGTACCTTGGAAAGAGGCTCTTCCATCTTGTCATAAAAGTCCGGGAGGTCTTTCCTCAGGGCATCCCCAAGAAGCACCATGGCCGCGGCTTCAAGGCTGTGGGAAGGCTCATCCTCATCCGGGATATCGTCAAAGAGAGAACCGGTGGAGACCTTCTCCGGAGCCGCCTCAAAGTCAATGCCCAGGATGGTCTTGGAAAGCTGCGCGGGGTCATGGCTTCTTTCCGGGTCAATCACGTAGTGCATAAGCCGGACATCGTTCCAGCGCCCTTCAAGGCTCATTCCCTCCGCCGCCAGCGCATTTGCCGCCTTCTTCAGGTCATCGCCGTATTTTTCAATTGAAGGGTCTTCCAGAAGGGCCTTCAGAGATTGCCGGTCAGGGCCGGCAATGACGGAGCAGGCTGCCGCCTTCCCGTCACTGAGCGTAATTTGCTTTCCAGAAACAACGATGCCGAGTTTGGCTGGGTGAGTGGCGATAAGTTCTGGAAGGGAAATATCTTTTACCTCCGGGACGGGAGATTTCTCCGCTACGCCTTCGGCTTCGGTCGAAATGACAGAATGGGCGCCTTCGGGGAGGCTTTTTGTCATTTCGAGCGAAGTTGAGAAATCTCCTATATGCCCCTGCAGGAAGCGTTTCAACGAACTGAACTCATAGAAATCAAACAGCTGTGCAAGTTTGCCCTGGAAGTTCCCGGAGTAGGCCATATCTTCCAGAGTTACGGGAAGATCCATATCAGTCTTGATGGTCACAAGGGCCTTGGAGAGGGCCATATGGGGCCTTGCCTCCTCAAACTGGGCCTGCTGGCGGGGTGTGAGTTCCGACAGATGCTCATAAATGTTCTCCAGGGTGCCGTATTTTGCAATGAGTTTTGCGGCCCCAACCTCTCCTACGCCGTTCACGCCGGGGACGTTATCGGCCGTATCTCCGCAGATTGCAAGCATGTCAATCACCTGCGACGGCTCACTGATGCCCCATTTCTCGCAGAGCTGCTGCACGCCCACAAGTTCACTCTCGGACCCTGCCTTTCCAGGCTTTAACTGGAAGCAGTGAGGGCCGATTAACTGCCCGTAATCCTTGTCCGGGGTTACCATGAAAACGTCCAGGGACGGCCCGGCGTTCTGGGTTGCAATTGAGCCAAGGACGTCATCGGCCTCAAATCCGGGGATCATCACCACGGGGATATTCATTGCCTGGACAAGCTCCGTGAGGGGCTCCAGGGCGTCTATGATAAGCTGCGGGGTAGGGGGACGGGTGCCTTTGTAGGCGGGGTACATCTTGCCTCGGAATGTGCCTCCCGGGGGGTCGAAGGCAACGGCCACATGTGTTGGCGCTTCACGGCCGAACATCTCCAGAAGGTACTTTGTAAACCCGAAGAGGATGGACATATCCTGCCCCTTTGAGTTTATCATGGGCCGGCGGAGGAAAGCGTAGTACATCT
>OMQK01000081.1 GCA_900313205.1 uncultured Bacteroidales bacterium
TGTACATATCCATCGCAAAATCGGCGCACGAAGACGGATTGATCATGATGAGTCCGTCCGAACCGATCCCGAAATGCCGGTCACTGATGATCCTCGCCAGTTCCTGCGCCACTTCCATGACGTTTTTGCCGCCGATCCCTCCTCCAAGCAGCACGGCAAGCAGTTCTGCATTGCTGAGGGCCTTCGCTCCGCGTGTCCTGAGCCTCTCCCGGGGCCGCTCGTCCGGGAACATATCCTTAATCTTCATGCCCCCAAGTTAGGGCATAAAACTGAGAAACAACGCCATCCGTTGAAAGAAAGCGTTGTTTCACGTGAATATTTTTACGTTTTTATTGAATGAAGGCTAAAATCTGGCCTTTTACAACGTTTTCACCCTGTTTGACAGGGGCTGCTACAACAATTCCGTCAACGGCTGATATAACATCTTCAATGCCGTAGAAGGCCTGAACATGGCCGATAACATCACCCGCCTTCACCTTCTTTCCGGCTATTGGCGCCGCGGAGGCATCGTCCACATCCAGTTCCCAGATGACCTGGCCCTTGACGGGGCTCTGGACGGGAGTGGCCTTGGGATACTTCTGAAGGTATGCGTCAATGTCAAGGCTTGGCATCTCCACAACGGGGCGCTCCACCACGATGGGGGCTCCGGCCTTGGCCTTAAGATCGGCCAGTTCCTTATTGAAACGTTCCTTGGCAATGCCGCTGCGATAATCCCTGTATTGGCGTTCATGCATGGCCATCTCAAAGAGTTCTTCGTCGTCCTGGCCGTAATCCCAGCCCTCGGCGTCCATCATTTCACGGAACTTCGGGAGCTCATCCGGGTAGTTGTCCTGAGGGTTGCCAGTTGTGAACTCCATGCCCTTTTCCTTTGCCAGGGCCACAATCTCCGGGGCAAGTTCTCCGGGGAGTTTTCCCATATGACCAAGGATCATTCCCCAGGTGTCTTTGTCTATGGTGGTCCAGCGGGGCTTGTCCTGCAGCATATTGTAAAGGTTCATCAGGGCGGTGTTCTTCACGTACTGGCTGAAGGGGGTGACAAGCGGCGGGTACCCGAGGCGCGGCCACACGTACTCCACTTCCTCGAATAGTTTCACCATAAGGGTGTCAAGGCTCATCTCTGGCCTGCCGTGAGCACGCTGGGTGGCGTTTATGGCGCCCTGGAAGCCTTTAAGATCGGCCATCATTGAGCCCATCATTCCGCCGGGAAGGCCGCAGCCCACAAGGAGGGATGTCATGCGGGAGTTGGAGGGGTTGATCCAGTAGCCAAGGAAGTCGTCGATAAACTTCTGGGTGAGGCGCCGTACCTCCATATACGCGTCCATATTGAGGTCCTTCACCAGGAAGCCGTCGGATTTCAGCATCTCGCGGATGGTGATAACATCCGGGTGCACCTTGCCCCAGGAGAGGGGCTCCACGGCAACGTCAAGGTAATCGGCCCCGGCGCGCGCAACCTCCAGCATTGACGCAGTGGAAAAGCCCGGGCCGGTATGGCCGTGGTACTGCACCTTGATGTGGGGGTATTTCCTCTTTATATCGGCCACAAGTTCTCCAAGCACGTTTGGACGGCCGATACCAGCCATATCCTTGAGGCAGATTTCATCGGCCCCATACTCCACAACCTTGTCCACGATGTCCATATAGTACGCCACCGTGTGGACGGGCGAATGGGTGATGGAAAGCGCCACCTGGGATATCATACCGCCCTTTTTTGCGCCGATCACGGAGCCCTTGAGGTTCCTGTGGTCGTTGAGGCCGCAGAAACTGCGCGCGATGTCTGTGCCCTGCTTCTTCTTCACCTTGAACATCAGTTCACGCACATCCAGCGGCACGGGGTTCATCCTGAGCGCATTCAGACCGCGCTCCAGCATATGCGTCTGGATGCCCGCCTTATGGAAAGGCGCGGTCCAGGCACGCACCGCCTTGTTGGGGTTCTCTCCAAAGAGAAGGTTCACCTGCTCAAACGCGCCGCCGTTAGTCTCCACGCGGTCAAAGCAGCCCATGTCGATGATTGCAGGAGCCACCTCTACCAGTTGATCCACACGCGGAACATACTTTCCGGAACTCTGCCACATATCCCTGTACACCAGGGAGAACTTTATTTCACGTTTTGCCATAGTCTGTATTTATATTGTGCCGTGTTATCCCACGGGCACTGCTTTCTGTGTCATCCCCGGCCTGACCGGGGATCTCCGTGAGGGTACACACAAAGATACTAAATAAATTTTGTAAAACCGGAAAAAAGACGTACATTTGCAGTCCCAACATGGTGAGTGTAGTTCAGTTGGTAGAGCATCGGATTGTGGTTCCGAGTGTCGTGGGTTCGAGCCCCATCACTCACCCTCCTAAAGGCCCTGGTCTTGTGACCAGGGCTTTTTCTATTTTGGGCCGAAAGAGGGATATGCCGATTGTTTTGTAGCGTTGGAGGGGAGTAGGGGTGCCGGGGGGCTTGTGCACCCCCGCACAAGGGTAGGGGGAGGGGCCCGCAGACATAAGGGACGGATGGGAGCTTGCTCCCAATCCGGCACTTCTGGCTGTGGGAGGGGCCGGAGTGGAGCGAAGCGGAACGGAGTCCCCCCGGCACCCCTACTCCCCTCCAAAGCCAAAACCTTGGTGGAAGCTAAATGGTTGAGACACAGGATGTTACTGGGTTGTTTGGGATTACCAGTAATCCCAAATGATTGCGTAAGTAGCTGATGCACAGCGGGTTAAGTTCCACCGCGTCGGCATTACAATAGGGGTGTGGGGAAAAAATATCCCCGGTCTGAGCCGGGGATGATGATAATTCTATGTGGGCCGATAGGCTACTGAGCCTGCTGCTGAGCGGCCTGGGCCTTCTCCTGGAGCTCTGCCTGGAGGGATTCCAGGGTACGGCCTTCGGCGATACCAAGGGCCTTGCGGGCTTCGGGGGTGAGGTCGATCACCTTGGACTCATCGAAGTAGAGGGCCTGGGTGGCGTCGAAGAGGGCGGTGAGGCCCTTAGCCTTTGCCAGTTCCTGGACGGCCTTGTTGGCTTTCTCGTAGATGGGAGCCTGAAGCTGGTTCTGCTGCTGCTGAAGTTCCTGGGAGATGTTGGACTGGAACTCCTGGATGCGGTTTTGCATATCTGAGAGCTCACGCTCCTTGGATTCCTTGATGGCTGCAGTCCAGGTGGCCTGCTTCTGCTGATACTGAGAATACTTGCTCTGGAATTCTTCCACCATTGCGCTGTAGGTTTCCTCTGCTTCCTTCTGGGAAGCTGCGATTACCTCGCGGGCCTGATCCATTTCCGGCATCAGGGCCACAAGCTCTGAGAAATTGACACGGCCGAAGGTCTGGGCCTGAAGGCTGAGGCCTGCAAATGCTGCGAGTGCTAAAACAAAAAGTTTTTTCATATCAAATAATTTTATCGTTTTTTCTTTTTCTGAGATCCCAGGGCTACGCTCGGGATGACAGGGTGCCGGGTGCATTAAGCACAAAAACCATACCTAGAACTGCTGACCAAGGACAAAGTGGAACTGGCTGCCGCCGTTGACAGGGTCGTCGAAGCCCCAGCCCCAGTCTACGCCAAGGAGGCCGATCATAGGCAGGAACACCCTCACGCCCACACCTGCGCTGCGCTTGATCTGGAAAGGATTGAACTCCCGGATGTCGCTCCAGCAGTTACCGCCCTCCAGGAAGGCCAGCACAAATATAGTGGACTGAGGCTGCAAAATCACAGGGTAACGGAGTTCTACGGTGAACTTGTCATACACGTTACCTGCATAACTTTCATAATTGCGGCTATAGGGAGTCATCTTGCGGGGCGTGAGGGAATAGTCCTCATAACCACGCAGGGAGATGATCTCTGCGCCGTAGGTCATATAGCCGGACATACCGTCACCGCCAACCTGGAAGTTCTCAAACGGGGAGTATCCCCAGTTGCGGTTGTAGTAGCCAAGGTATCCGAACTGTGCGCGCGTCATGAGCACCAGGTCTCCGATGAGTTTGGTGTACACGGTTGCGTTGAATTTCCATTTATGGTATTCTATCCACTTGTATCTTTCGGCCGATGTCCAGGTGTCATAGTTGACGTCCTTGTAGCTCTCTACGGGCAGCTTTACGCGCTTGTCATTGGCGTCATAGGCCCAGGTGTACTTGCGGAAGAGGGAGTACGGGGGCGTGAGCTGCAGGGAGGCCGAGAACTCAGATCCCGTACGGGGATAGATCTGCTGGTCCGTGGAGTTACGGGACAGCGATATGGTATAGCTCAGGTTATGCGAAATACCGTCGTTGAACGCAAAGTAGGAGTTGGTCCAGTTTGTGAGCTTGTAAGTTTGCCAGCTTAGGTTGTTGTACAGCACAAAGTAGTTGTCGGGCCACTTAAGGCGTGTACCAAGGCCGGCGTTGAAGCCGAATACCTCGAACATCTTGTCCGTTGAAAGGATGCCGATAGCAAGGTAGGAGTCCGTCATCCTGGAATAGTATCCGGAGATGGAAAGGGACGTGGGGCGCTTGCCAAAGAGCCAGGGCTCCGTGAAGCTGGCGCTTAGGTTGGTGTAATATCGGCCGTTAGTCTGGAAGCGGAAAGCAAGGTTCTGGGCATCTCCAAGCGGCACGGGCCTCCAGGCACCCTTCTCAAACATACGGCGGGTAGAGAAGTTGTTGAAGCTAACACCTGCTGTGAGAACGAAGGTATTGCCGCCCCAACCGCCGGAGAGCTCCAGCTGGGAAGACGGCTTTTCCGTAACATTATATATAACGTCTACGGTGTTGTTGAGCTGGTTGGGGATGATGTTGTAACCGGTCCCGTACTGCATGATGGCTTCTGCGTCAAACTGGCCCATGGAGGCAATCTCACGGATGGAACGCTCAAAATCACTCTGGGAGAAGAGGTATCCGGGGCGGGTCATGAGCTGGCGGCGCACAACCCTTTCATTGGTGAGGTCATTACCGTTTATGATAACCTCATTCAGAGTTGCAGGTTTGCCTTCCGAGATACGCATCTCAACGTCAATTGAGTCGTTCTGGATATTGACTTCCACGGGAGTGACGTTGAAGAACAGGAAACCGTTGTCCTTGTACATCTTGGAGACGTCGTATTCATTCTCCTTGCCGCCGCCGTGGAGGCGCTTTTCCATAGTGACAACATCATAGACATCTCCCTTCTTGATCTGGAGGATGTTGTTAAGGACTTCCGAAGGATACACTGAGTTACCCGTCCAGGTGATATTGCGGAAGTAATACTTCTTGCCCTGGTCGAAGTCCATGTCAATATTAAGGTGTTTGTCGTCAATCAGATAAACCGAATCACGAACCAAGCGGGCGTCACGGTAGCCTGCCTCGTTGAAGGCATCCAGGACGGTTTTACGGTCTGTCTGGTATTCCTTCTCCTTGAACTTCTTGGACTTGAAGAAATTGTACCACGTTGCGGCGTGGGTCTCCTTCATGTTCTTGGCAAGCTTGCGCTCCTTGACATCCGTATTACCGGTGAAATTGATCTTCTTGATATGGATCTTCTTGCCGCGGTCCACCGCAAAGTTTACGCGTATGGCGCTGCGGATGACGGAGTCCTTGGTGACTTCCGTTTCCACCTTCACGTTGTTGAAGCCCTTTTCCTTGTAGTAGCGCTTGATGATATCCGTGGAGGTGTTTTTCACGTAATCTGAGAACTCACGGCCGGGACGGAGGTTGAGCCTTTCCTGAAGGTCCTTCTTCTCACCGGACTTTACGCCGGTGTATGTCCAGCGGGAAACGCGGGGGCGCTCACGGATGACCACCTTCACCCACGCGGAATCGGCCTTCACAGAATCTATGCGTACGGCAACGTCCTCAAAGTACTTCTGGGCCACAAGACGGCGGACTATTCCAGTTACGTCGTCTCCGGGGACGGTGATTTCCATACCCTTCCTGAGACCTGTGAGCTGGAGGATCTGATTCTCTGAGAAGTACTGATTGCCTTCCACGCCAACGCCGCCCACGGTTAGCTTCCGGGGGTGGGCATAATCTATCTCTACGCTGCTCTGGGCCCTAAGGGTTATCCCCAGGAGCGCCAGAACCACTATCAAAACTAGTCTTCTCACAGTCATCAAATGTTCAATCCTACAAAGTTAACATTTTTATTTAACTTTTCCATATCTGCGGTCCCTGCGGGCGTACTCATCCAGCGCTTCCTGGAACTGCGGCTTACGGAAATCGGGCCACAGGACGTCCGTGAAATAGAACTCAGTGTAGGCGCACTGCCACAGCAGATAATTGGATATGCGGATTTCTCCGGAGGTGCGGATAAGAAGGTCAGGATCAGGAATACCGGCCGTGACAAGATATTTGTCAAAGTCCTGAATTTCAAGGGATTGGATTTCCTGGGCCGATAAAGACGCAGCCGCCTTTTTCATGGCCTGGAGGATGTCCCACTTGCCGCTGTAGCTTAAGAAGACAACGCAGGTGGTGCCGGTGTTGCCGGCGGTTTCCGCCATCATTGCGTCAATTCCGGCGTTGAGGGAATCCGAGAGGCGGGCCCTGTTTCCAAGCACCACAAAGCGGATGTTGTACTTCATGAACCTGCCTATCTCATTTTTCATGGACTTCATCATGAGCTCCATGAGGGTCATGACCTCATCCTTGGGCCTGTTCCAGTTTTCCTCTGAAAAAGCGTAGAGGGAAAGGTATTTGATGCCCTTTTCAACTGCATACTCAAGGCAGGCGCGGACGCTTTCAACGCCCTCCATGTGCCCGAAGACACGCTCACGGCCGCGGGCCTTTGCCCACCTGCCGTTGCCGTCCATGATGATAGATACGTGCTGCGGTATCCTTTCTTCCATAAGAAATTACTCGTTGTTACGCATATCCTCTCCCCAGAAAAGGCGTGAGGTGAGAGCCTTCACAAATCCGGATTCAGGGAGCCGGACACGTTTGAGCGAAAACTGTGCCATCTCCACGTGGATTGTCCAGTCTGTCTGGATTTCTTCCACGCGGTTGTCCATGGACATTGTGGCCTTGCCGTCACGGGACTCGAAGGAAATGTCTATCTTGGCGGTTTCAGGAATGACTATAGGACGCACGTTGAGGTTGTGCGGGGAGATAGGGGCCAGCACCAGGACCTTTGTGTCCGGCATACAGATGGGGCCTCCCACGGAAAGGGAGTAAGCGGTTGAGCCTGAAGAGGTTGCAACCAGGAGGCCATCGGCCCAATAAGTGGGAAGGGGCTCACCGTCAATGCTCACGTGGATGCCAAGGACGGAAGAACCGCTGCGGTGGAGCGCTACCTCGTTGACGGAATAGGGGAGCATGCCGATAGTGCGGCGCGCCTCCGGACCCTTGCGGGTGGCGTTGAGGACGGTGCGGTACTCTATGCTGAAATCCCCCTCCACGAGGGCCTTGCGCACTGCCTCAGGCCTGTTTTCGCAGAGGAAGCCTATGCGGCCGAAGTTCACTCCCAGGATGGGCAGGCCGATATCGGCCACCGTATGTGCTGCGCT
>OMQK01000080.1 GCA_900313205.1 uncultured Bacteroidales bacterium
CTAAGTGATTGATGTTTTGAAGCCTCACCGTATGTTGGCGTCATTTGAATCCTTGGGCCAGCACCATGGAATGAAGCGACAGGATGGACACCGTCTGCACTCCACTTGATTTGAGTTCCGCGCGTTGCCCCATCTAATACTCTTAAGGGATTGCAAAGAGTATCATACTGTAGATACTGGCGGGCGGGATTGCCATAATGTTGCGGTATAGATGAGCCTGAATGATAAAATACCCATTGCAAAGGCTCTACAGGCTCTTCAAGATTGCTTTTATACTCTTTGCCGGGAACAAATAAAGAGCCCTCCTTCCGATAAGTCGTCAGTTCGGCCGAGATAATCTGATTGTCCCTTAGATGCAATATCTCTACCGGCCGGTCCAGAATCCCGGCCGCCTTCATTTGGGCGTATACACTTGAAGGCCCGTCAAGAGATTCATCTCCGCAATAAACAACACGCGTCTCATCTATGCCATGACCCCATACACGCTTGAAAGCACGTTTAACGTTACGGTAATTGTCATGGACATAGCGGTACTCTTCTGTGTATGGGACGGTCCCTACATCAGGATACTCATAAACCATTTTCTTTTCCAGGGCGGGAAAACAGGAGTAATGCTTATAGTAAGAGGCACGCAACAGATAATTAAACAGGTTTAAACGTGAAACCGACTTCACAAACTGCAACGTGTCCAGAGAATACGTGTTCTCTTCCTCGCGGACCAGACGTCCGGCCTTGTTATAATCGCGTCTGCTTCTCAGCAACCCGCGGCTAAGCTCAAACGAGCTTATAGGGTTTAACAACGCAATATTGTCTTCGGAATTAATCATTGTAGTGGCCATATTTTCCGAGCCCCTGTCCATACGATTGATATCAGTAGAATCGTGATTATAGTAGACATATTCCGTTCTACCCCCACCTGGTCGCTCCTCGGTCACATTACTATATGTCACATTGCAGCCATAAGTGGTTGACAGTTGAGTCAGCGTCTGCTCGGAAAAGCAAGAATAGGGAGCATCAAATTCCTCATCGTAGTGATAATACGCTAGAAATCCTAACCAGCCTCCGACATGAATACTCACGGAGTGCGATCCGGTCTCATAGAAAGATGGGTATCCTGCCAGAATTCCTGATGACTGACCATTAATGCTATATAAAAAGTTTCGTGTCTCACCTGTCCCGGATAAAGAGTGGTCAATGATTCTTTTTATTCTCAGCCCTCCTGCCGTACCGCTTTCTTGATTTAAAATGAAAGGAAAACTGTTCGCGACTTGACTGAAAGTGTGCGGCTCATATTCAAAAGTGGTATAACCTCCTGTTGGGTACGTCAGCTTTGTCAGCATCTCGGCCTGCATGAGCTGAGCGCTGACCTGGCGACGTGTAGTGTTAAAAGTTGTTGTCGGGGACAGAGTATATGGTGTGGTGCGGGAGTAATACCCCCATGAGTCCGTCTTTCGGGAATTATAGGATGGCAATGGCTCCTGATTGTACTCCATAGAATAACGCTTGACAGGACTCGTGGAATCAGAGATTGATACTCCAAGCAGTTTGAGCCTCGTGGTGTCAGAAGTAGTATATTCAAAGTTGACAATCCCGCGCCTGGTTATTATCTTGTTCAATTTACAGTAATAGTTTTCTGACAAAAAAACATCAATCGCATCATCCGGATGCTTTACCCTGCTTTTGAAAGTGTTTCTGTTTATATTGTACCCCAGTTCTTGTGTCATGGAAATCTGGAATGTCATTTCATCCCCTCCACGGTAACTTGAGATCTTTTTCAGATAGGAAGGATAAAGGAACGTGTAGTTCATGTTCAGGTTGAACTCTCCTGAGCCGATGGAGGTTGACACCAAAGGAGCGTTGGGACGATTGAAGTAGTACTGGTAATGGGTGTCCACAACAGATATCGGTACCCCTTCTCTGCGATATTCAAAAGAAATAATCTCTCCATTGGGACGCTCTATTGACGTCAGGTTCCAGGTGTTTGCAACACTGTTCCAACGGCCATAATCATCTGCATGCATCACATATCCATATAGATTGTAAGAGTAGTGTGGTGTGTGAAACATACTGAACTCAATGGCATCGGTGTCTCCGCCAAACGTGTATTTTGTTCCGTCATCGGTTGTAAGATATATTGTTTTGATATATCCGAATAAGGGGACCTCTACCGAGTCACTGTCGTTTGCCCTTGTGGGGGTATACAATACAATTGTATGCTGGTCATTATTTGTGGCCAACACATACGACACGGTAAAGTAAACATCAGACTGAGAGGTTATCTTTATCTCATTTTCACCGGTAATATAAAAAGAGGCTTGGAGACCGTCAAGGTTCACCATGAATTCGTCGGGTTCGTAATCCTTGAACTTCATTGGCGCATTGAACGCACCTGCTAGAATGTCATCGTCATCCCAATCTAATGTCTGGCATTCTGCCGCATGGAAAAGATATCCGGGAGGATCGGTAAGTCCGATGCCATTATTGTGCGCATACTCTTCGATACTCTCTTCATCTTTGGCCCCGCGGACAATCCTGTTGATACAGCCTCCGGCATGGAGCGCCCAGCCAAGCCCAACCCAGCCTGGATGATGTTCCGGTTTGTTGCCTCCGGCGTGATATGTTAAATATACCGGAAGAGAGTAATCCTTACCCTTCAACTCCGTCAAATCAATCTTGATATTTGGAAGCCCATTGTAATAGCTCACCGGAATCTTGCCATATTTGCCGAGTTCTGCCGCAGTAGGTGAAAACACTTGGGGAATACTATAATCCTGCGCACGAATAACTTTTGGCAACAGAATTAACGGAAGACAAATCGTAAACAAGACAAGGGCTCTTTTCATAATGGGCAGTTGATTAGTCGAATGAACGAGATATTTTGTAAATATGGGACTTGAGAAGAGGTTCGGTCAAATGCGGATTTATTTTAAAGGTAAATAAGCGAAGAGAGGTTTTCAGGGCTGAAGAGCCTTACAGCCATATCCTGCAACTGCTGCGGGGTGATGGCGTCAATTATGCTGCGGGTCCCAGCCGATGTCATGACTTCACCCCATGCAAGCATACTCTTTCCAAGGGACAGGCACTGGGCTTCGCCTGCCTCGGAGCTTATTGCAAGCTGCCCCAGAAGCTGTTTCCGGTATGCCTTAAGGCGTGCGTCCGTGAGCGGTTTGTCCCGAAGCCCTGCAAGGATTTTATCAATGGCTTTCAGACAGTTGTCAAGATTTGGCTTGTCACAGCCAAATGATATGGCAACCACCCCAGTGTCGGCATACTGGGTATAATTGCACTCAATCCCGTACACCCATCCGCGTCTTTCACGGAGTTCGGCATTTAGAAGCGAATTTGATGCCGGCCCGCCAAGGATGTTGCAGAGCATTGTCGCAATGAGCCTGTCTGGCATCTCATACAGCGACGGCGCAAGGCCTCCAATCACGGCATTAACCTCATGGTTGTGCTTGTCAAGGACTTTGCGGAAGAGATTGCCGATCGGAGTCGGCAATGACGTCTTAGGGGTCGGCGATGACGTCTTTCCGTCATGCCCGGCTTGACCGGGCATCTCATATGAATTAATTAACTTCTCTACCTGCTTCTCCAGTACATCAAGGTCAATATCGGCCACAACGGAAAGGGCCATGCGGGAAGGGATGAACTTCTCCTTCACAAAGCGGCGGAGCATATCCGGCTTTATCTTTTTGACAGAGGCCGATGTCCCAAGGATTGGCGTTGAGAGCGGATGACCTTCAAAGAGCATGGACTCAAACTTGTCGTATACATCCTCTGCGGGGTTATCCTTGTAGGAGATGATCTCGTCAAGCACCACTCCGCGCTCAGTTTCAATCTCATCTTCCGGGAAAACGGAGTCTGTGGCAAGTTCGAAAAGAAGGCCGATAGCCTTCGGAAGATCCTCCCTCAGGACAGTTGCGTGAAGCACTATCTCCTCCTTAGTGGTGAATGCGTTCAGTTCTCCGCCAAGGCGGTCAAGGTATGAACTTATAACCTTGGCGCTCTTGCGGGAAGTGCCCCTGAAGATGTTGTGCTCCGTAAAATGGGCTATTCCGGCGGGAAAACCGGCTTCATCGCGCGTGCCTGCGCCAATGGAAAGGGCACACCAGGCAACCTGCCCGGAGGACCTTCTGAGAGCATATTTAACGCCGGAAGGCGCCGTGCCGCACCTTATCTTTTCCCCTTCAGCCATTTGAGATCTTTGGTAAGGAATCCGGCCAGGGACCTGGGCTTGACCCTGTGGCGTGAAATGTAGTAGAGTTCAAGGGTATCGGCCTTGAAGAGCATCTGGTAGCTGTATGAGGCCGATGAAGGATCCACGGGAGCCACGCAGTAACTGACAAGAGTGTTCACGGGAGCGTCCACGAAGATGCCGTCTGCGGTGTCTGCTTCCGTGATATGGAAATCGGCATCAAGATACTTGTCTATATCGGCCTCCTTTACGGAAAGAGAAACGTCCTCCCGGGCCATGTAGATGGTCATCATGTGGCCCCATTTGGCGTAATTGGCGTTGAACCATTTATCCGGGACGTAGGCGGTTTTCTCGCTTTCCATAGCCGCCAGGGTGTAATCCTGTACGGCCTTCACAAGGGCGCCAAGGTACACAAGTTCGCGGCCGGAGCTGTCGTCGGCGGGGGCAAGGGGCAGGGCAATGACCTGGTGGTCTTCACCCTTAAGAAGGCTCAGGAAAAGGATGCCCGGCTCCTGTTCCCCCTTGAACTTGAAGGCCTGGATGGTAAGGAAATAGTAATCCTTGGAGCCTTTCAAGGCCTCAAACTCCTTCTGGGTGCAGAATTCAAAGGCCGATGCAGTCCAGAGGTTCACAACTTCCTGCTTCAGGGCGCTCTGAAGGAATGCCTCTTCCGGGATAACCACCTTTGTGACCTTGTCCTGGAAATCAGAAAGTATGTAACTCCGCGTCTCAACGCGGCCCTGGGCCATTGCCGTAATGGCTGTGATGAGGCACAGGGTAAGACTTATCAATATTTTTCTCATTGTGCGATGAATTCGTATGTAATTGTGCCCATCTGGCGGGCGGGGGCCTCCGGTGAAGCGTTGAACTTGGAGAGTCTGGCGGCGCGTACGGCAAACGTGCGTATGCAGTTATCCGTGGCCGATATTTTCTCATCTACCTTGGCGTTAACCACATCTCCCTGGTTGTTGACGGTGATTATGACCGTGACCTCTCCGGCGCCGTAACAGCGGTATGCCGGTATGGGAAGGCGTGTGGCCTTGCGGCCGTCAAGGCTCCAGGAAAGAACTGAAGGACCGCTGTATGGCCTCACCTCCTCCTGCTTCTTTGGATCATCCTTCTTTATGGGTTCTACGGCTATCTCCTCCACCTCCTGCGGGCGCTCCTCCTGCCCATCCTTCAATTCCTGGGCCAGGCGCTCCGCTTCCTTGTAAAGTTCATCGGCATCAGTGCCTCTGTCATCCTTGAGGGCACTCCTTTCAACCGTAACGTTGCGTACCGGTACTCCGGCAGCGGCTATCATCTCCTCAAGCTGCTCAGCGGCGCTCTTCAGGAGTTCCTCCTTCTTCTGAAGTTCCTCCAGTTCCTCCTGCTTTGTGAAATCCAGGACAAAGCTGTTCTCCTTCTGGACCTCCATTCCTATCCGCACCAGAAGCAATACGATAATCACCGCGAGATGGATGCTCACGGTGATGTAAATTCCTGCTTTCTGGTCCGGAGTCAGTTTCATTTCTTGGTGCGGCGTTTCCTTTGGTGGAGGGCCTTCTCAATGGTATTTGAGATTATGTCAATGGCTACTTTGTTGTGGCCGCCCTGAGGCACTATTACATCGGCATAACGCTTGGAGGGTTCAATGAACTGGAGGTGCATGGGCTTCACTGTGTCGCAGTAGTGCTCTATGGCGGTTTCTATGGTGCGGCCGCGCTCTGCTATGTCGCGGACCATGATTCTGAGGACCCTGTCGTCGTCATCGGCATCTACAAAGATCTTGATGTTCATCTGGTCACGGAGCTCCTTGCAGGTGAAGATGAGGATGCCTTCAATAATGATTACCTCTGCGGGCTCCACGGTGATGGTTTCCGTGGTGGAACGGGAGCAGGTGATGTAGGAGTACACCGGCTGCTCTATGGTCTTTCCGGCCTTGAGTTCACGGATCTGCTGGCACATCAGTTTCCAGTCAATTGCGTCCGGATGGTCGAAGTTGATGTTCTTGCGTTCCTCCGGCGGTACGTGGCTGGAATCTTTGTAATAGGAATCCTGGGGGATGACTACTACGCGTCCCTGAAGTTGTTCCGTGATTGCGCGGACAACGGTTGTCTTTCCTGAGCCGGAGCCTCCGGCGATACCGATGACTAACATATGCTAGAATTCTGCGTTTTTAGGAGTTCTGGGGAAGGGGATGACGTCACGGATGTTGGCCATGCCGGTTACAAAGAGGAGGAGCCTCTCGAAACCAAGGCCGAATCCGGAGTGGGGGACAGAGCCGTAGCGGCGGGTGTCGATGTACCACTCAAGGTTCTTGCGGGACATCCCAAGTTCATCGATGCGGGTTTCCAGTTTCTGAAGATCGGCCTCTCTTTCAGATCCGCCGATGATCTCTCCAATCTTGGGGAAGAGGACATCCATTCCGCGAACGGTGCGGCCGTCAGGGTTCTGCTTCATGTAGAAGGCCTTGATGTCCTTGGGGAAGTCTATGAGGATGACGGGCTTCTGGAAGTGTTTTTCTACCAGATAACGCTCATGTTCACTCTGGAAGTCCGTGCCCCAGTGGACGGGATACTCAAACTTGACGCCGTCTGCAATGGCCTTTTCAAGGATTTCCACGGCCTCCGTGTAGGTGACTTTCTGGAAGGCTATTCCAAGTACGGAACGCATGCGTTCTATGAGGCCGTCGTCATATTTGTCATTGAGGAACTTAAGGTCGTCCATACAGTTGTCAAGGGCATACTGCACGAGGTACTTCACAAATTCCTCTGCCAGGGCCATGTTGTCATTGATGTCATAGAAGGCCATCTCCGGCTCAATCATCCAGAACTCTGCAAGGTGGCGGGGAGTGTTGGAGTTCTCTGCGCGGAAAGTGGGGCCGAAGGTGTAGATCTCACCAACTGCCGTTGCGCCCAGCTCACCTTCCAGCTGGCCGGAAACGGTGAGGGAGGTCTTCTTCCCAAAGAAGTCCTTTGAGAAGTCCACGTTGCCCTTCTTGTCCAGAGGTATGTTCTTAAGGTCCATGGTGGTAACCTGGAACATGTCTCCTGCGCCCTCTGCGTCAGATTCCGTGATGAGCGGGGTGTGGAGATACACAAAGCCCTTCTCGTTGAAGAACTTGTGGATGGCAAATGCCATGGCGTTGCGGATGCGGAGGACCGCCCCGAAGGTGTTGGTCCTGAGGCGCATATGGGCAACGCTCCTTAAGAATTCAAGGGTGGTGTCCTTCTTCTGGAGCGGGAAACGCATAGGGTCGCATTCTCCAAGCACTTCAATTTCCTTTGCCTGG
>OMQK01000048.1 GCA_900313205.1 uncultured Bacteroidales bacterium
GTCATTGAAGGTGTTTGACTGCGTCACGGAGTTACCAACCTTCACCGGAACGTCCAGGATGAGGCCGGAGATGGTGGAGCGCACAAGGGTGGAGCTTCCGCTTGCATTGGCCGATGAAACACCGTCCCTGATAATCTCCAGGGCTTCTTTTGCGCCGGCAAGCTCCTCCTTGGCCTGGTTGTAGACCTGGAGCACTTTCTCGTATTCATCGGCACTTACAAGCTCCTTGTCATAGAGGGCCTTCTCACGGTTGTAGTTGGTCTTTGCCTGGTTCAGGTTCACCTCTGCAAGGCGCACGCGGCTCTGGGCGCTGCTGAGGGCCCCCATGTCCGGAATCACCTTCACCTTGGCTATGATTTCATCCTTTTTAACCATCTGGCCGGCTTCCTTGTAGAGCTCTGAGATGATGCCGCTTATCTGTGGCTTGATGTTAACCTCGTCGCGGGGCTGGATCTTGCCGGTCACAACGGTAGAACGGACAATGTCCCCAACCTTTGCCTCCTGCTCCTCATAGAGGGCCTCCTTGGGGCGTGAACGCTGGAAAAGGTACACAAAAGTGCCTGCGAACACCACTACGGCGAGGAAAATCATTAAATACTTACCAAACTTTTTCATATATACTGTTGTTTTTATTCATCTCTCATTGCATCTACTGGCTTGATGGCCATGGCGCGCAGCGACGGCGCCAGGCCGGCAAGCGACCCAAGCACGGAAAGCAGAAGGGCGGCAAGGAGTGCCACTCCGAAGGACACCTGGAAGGTAGCCTTCAGGATGCCGTCCTCAGTCATTCCAAGTTCAAGGCCTGCCAGAACCAGCACGCTGGCCACAATGCCCATCATTCCGGCAACCAGTGTGAGCACTATACTCTCCGCAATGATCTGCCACAGGATCTGGTTGGGCGTTGCGCCGATAGCGCGTCGTATGCCTATCTCCGTTGTGCGCTCCTTCACGGACACCATCATGATGTTGGAAACGCCAATTGCACCGGCAAGGAGCGTCCCAAGGCCGATTAACCATACCAGGAAGTTGATACCCTTGAAAAGGTTGTCTATGATCCCGAACAGGACCTGGGTGTTGATCATGTACATGGCCTGTTCGTCGTCCGGGTGTACGTAGTGGTTCCTGGCAAGGATGACGCGGATTCGGGGGATAAGATCGGCCATCTGGATGCCCTCCTTTGCCGTGAAGCACAGGAGCTGGATCTGGTTCCCGAAGTTATATGTGCGGGACATGGTGGACATGGGGATGGTGAGGGCTTCATCGGCCCTTCCGTTCACGTTCATGTTGCCCTCGTTGTAGTCTACGCCCACAACCTGGTAGTACACCCCGTCCATCACCACCTTCTTACCGCAGGGGTCACCGCCTTCCGGGAAGAGGGTCTTGTAGACTTTCTTGCCGATGACGCACACCTTCTTGTCTTCCTGGATGTCCATCCAGTTTATGTACCTGCCGTATACCAGTTTTGGCGTTTCAATATTGGAATAATCCGGTCTCACGCCTTTCACGGATGCCGTAAAGAGGCGGTCTCCGTTGGAAACGCTCCTTCCCCACAGGCTCACTAGGGGCGTTACGGTCTCAAGTTCCGGAACAAGGTTCTTGAGGCGGTCTACGTCCGTGAGGTTGAGACTCCAGTACCTTCCCTTCTGGAAGCCTTTGTACGGCTTTGTGGTCTCAGAGGGAAAAACTATGCATGTGTTGTGGGCAAAGCCTTCAAAATTCTTTTCCAGAAGTTCCCTGAAGCCGTTGCCGCCGCCGGAGAGGAGCATGAGCATAAACACGCCCCAGAATACCCCGAAGCCCGTGAGAAGGCTCCTGGAGCGGTTCCTGAGGAGGCTATCGAGGATCTCCCTGAATGTGTCCCTGTCTATTCTCATTCTGCTCTGAGGGCTTCTATAGGTTTAACTTTTGCCGCTTTCCAGGCGGGGATGAGCCCGGCCAGGGTTCCTGCCACAATAAGCAGCAGGGTGGCTTCCAGGGCAACGTCAAGGCCAACCGTGGGGTTATCCATCATCTTTATGGAGTCAAATCCAAGGTTCATGCTCTTCTGCCCCAGGGTCTTGTCCATTATCTCGCATGCAAGCATCCCAATACCCATTCCCACATATCCAAAGAATGCGGTGATGCTCACACTCTCTGCAATGATGAGGCTGAGAATCTTGCCGGGCTTTGCGCCTATGGCTTTACGGATGCCGAATTCATGCGTGCGCTCCTTAACGGAGATGAGCATGATGTTGGAAACGCCCACGATTCCGCTGATGAGCGTGAGGATGCCAAGGATCCACATGCCGATTGAAATGAGCCTCTGGCCCTGGGATATCTGGGCGTTCTGGGAGTAGCGGTTCCAAATCCAGATGGCGTTAGGGTCGTCCGGATGGGCCTCGTGATGGGCTTTCAGGCGGCTTGAGATTGTGTTTTCAAGTTCCCGGCTCTCTTCAAGATTGCTCACCCCGTTGAACGTGATGAAGATGTCGTCAATCTCTTCTCCGGGCTTGAAAATGCCCTTCATGGTGGAGTAGGGGATATAGGCCGATGTCCTCCAGTCGCTTTCGTCGGAATGATATATGCCGATAACCCGGAAGCTTATGCCCTGCATGCTCACCCATTTGCCCACAAGGTTACGGTCAAGTTCTTTTTCATGCTTGGTGCTCAGGACCACCACTTTGCGGCGCTGCTCCACGTCCAGGGGGTTGATGAATCGGCCTTTGTCCATCTGGATCTTTTCAATTTCCAGATACTGTGGCGTAACGCCCTGCATGGAGGTGCTTACGGTCTTTACGCCAAGGGCCATCTTATCCGACACTCCGCTGGTTACCGGCGCAACCTTGTCCACCTGGTCTTCGAACTCTTTCCCTTTGATTATATCAAGGTCTCCCTTGTCAAGGTTTATCCATCGGCCTTCCTTGTAGCCGTTTGCCGGAAGGGAGGTGCGGCCGCCCATTATGTCCATGGAGTTGGTAACAAAGCGGTCACTGCTACCCTGGAAGGCATTTATGATGCCGTTGCCGGCACCAAGGAGGCAGATGAGGAGGAAGATTCCCCAGCTTACGGCAAAACCGGTGAGGGCTGTACGCAGCTTGTTGTTGCGCACGGAATTCCATATTTCATTGATAAGGTCCCTCATCGCTATTTCATCATGGTTCCGTCCCAGGCGTTATGGCTTGTGTTTTCTTCTATCTGGCCGATAATGCCGTCCTTGATGTGGATTATCTTATTGGTCTCGTTGGCAACGCCGCTCTCATGGGTTACCACTATGATTGTGATGCCCTCCTCCTTGTTAAGTTGCTTGAGAAGCTGCATCACCTCCACGCTGGTCTTGGAGTCAAGGGCACCGGTAGGTTCATCGGCCAGGATAATCTCAGGTTTGGTGATGAGGGCACGGGCAATTGCAACGCGCTGCCTCTGGCCGCCGGACATCTCATTTGGGAAATGGGTGGCCCACTGGGTGAGCCCAAGTTTCTCAAGGTATTCCATTGCCATCTCATGGCGCTTCCTGCGGGGTACGCCCTGATAGAAAAGCGGCAGCTCAACGTTTTCCACAGCCGTTTTGAAGCCAATGAGGTTGAAACTCTGGAAGATGAACCCTATCATGCGGTTGCGGTAATCCGCAGCCTGGCTCTCGCTGAGGTCCTTGATAAGCTTTCCGGCAAGATGGTATGTGCCGGTGTCATAGTTGTCAAGGATCCCCAGGATGTTGAGAAGGGTGGATTTGCCGGAGCCGGAAGCTCCCATTATGGAGACGAACTCTCCGCGCTCAATGTCAAGGTTAATGCCCTTGAGCACGTGCAGAGGCTGTCCGTTGTTGTAAGTCTTGTTTATGTCCCTAAGCTCTATGAGCGCCATTTTATTGCTGTATTAGTATGCTATTACACTGCAAAGATAAAGCGGTTTTTTTAAACCGCCAAACTTTTTTGCAAATATTTTGCCAATACATTGCTCTTGGGGCCGCTTGTTACCTAAAAACGCCTCTTTTCCGGTAATTACCTGCCCAATGGGCCGCTTGTTACCGGAAAACAGCAATTATACAGTTACAGGCTGCCCTTTAGTTATTGGGATCGTCCAGGCGCAGTTCCGGGTGGCGGAGAGAGGTGAAGTGGAATATGAAGGCTACGGCAAGAGCAGCAATGCAAAGGCCGAAGAACATTATCTCCACGGCAACGGGGCCTCGGGCATCGGCCGAATGTGCCCCCAGGATATTGCCTGCAATCATCTTGAAGCTCAGCAGTCCAAGGTTCTGCACCCAATATATAAGCGCGAAGGTGGTTCCAAGCACCTTGTCCGGAACTATCTTAGGTACGGACGGCCACAGCGCTGCCGGAACCAGGGAGTAGCCAAAGCCCAGGAATACCATTGCAAGGTATCCCCAGAAGGGGACTCCGGCCGGAGCGAACGCCAGGATGGCGTGGGCAATCAAGGACAGTATGGCGCCAAGTATCATCCAGCGCGTCCCCTTTCCGGCCTTGTCCACCATCATGCCAAACAGCGGAGCAAAGATCACGGTAGAGAACGGCAGCATGGAGACCATCCATCCTGCAGCCTGTGCCGGAATGTCAAATCGCGGCACCAGGATGGCTCCCGCAAATTTCTTGAACGCAATGATGCTGCTATAAAACAGTACGCAGAGAAGCCCCAGCAGCCAGAAGTTCTTGTTTCCCAGCACTCCCAGTACATCCTTGAACCGGAATTCCTCAGAGTCATTCTGAGATTTCTCGGCTTCGCTCGAAATGACAGGGATGCTTTCCTCCGGGGCAGAGGCTTCGGACGGCGTAGCCGCCCGTGGCTTCGTGAACGGGAGGGGCCCAGACTTGTCTGGGAGGGATAGCTCCGAAGGAGCGTACCGGTCCGAAGCCTCTGCCCTGGAGGAACGGGCATCCAGCGCCACAAAAATGGCCCAGAGTATGAGGCCAAGGGCCATGAGGCCCATACCCACAAGGGCGGGACGGGAGGTTTCGGCTAATGTATAGACGTGGTCCGGGACCTGCTGGACAAGGCGGGGTGAGAGAACAAGGGCAAAGGCGGTTCCAAGACGCGCGATGGCAAGCTGGAGGCCCATGGCAAGGGCCATCGGCCCTCCCTTAAACCACTTGGCTATTGAACGCGTGACGGCGGTTCCGGCAATCTCGGAGCCAAGGCCGAAGAGCATGGTTCCCACGTAAGCCCACCTGAGAGCGGCCGTGCCGCCGTGAAGCACCGCCCCTGTAACCATGCCGGCTCCAAGAACCATCATTCCCACAAACAGGGACCCGCTCACGCGCACGCCCCATTTGTCAAGGAGGATTCCGCCAATCACAAGGCCGCCGAACACACACAGGACGCTATATCCGCTGGTGTACAGGCCATACCCTGCGGCATCCCACCCAAGAGCCGTCAGGGACGGATTCTCAAAGAGGTAGGATATGCTGGAGAACATATCGTCAAAGTAGTACGACGCGAACATCGGCACTACTAAACAGGCCAGCGCAATCCATGCAGCCGGCCTGTAAAAATTCTTAGCGGAACTAGCCATTATTTATTGGAGCATTCGTCCTTGGAAAGATCCTCCGCAAGAGCTTCGGCTTCCACCAGCTCCGGAGTCTCTTTCTGGACATTTGGAAGCTCCAGGCCATAGCCCTTGCCTCCGTTTCCTACCTTGTCCTCAATCTTGAGGAGGAAGGTAAGGATGAATGCCAGCACACCGAAGCTTGAGAAGATGAGCATAGGGGCAAGGTAGCCGCCGGTTGCCTCAAGGACTTTACCTATGAGCAGCGGAACAAGGCACAGGCCGATATTCTGTACCCAGAAGATAAGGCAGTATGCGCTTCCAAGAACCTTTGCGTCCACAATCTTTGTGACGGAAGGCCACAGGGCGGCAGGCACCATTGAGAAGCTCACGCCAAGGATGGCGATGAGGGTAACGGCAAGCCACTTGCTGGGGAATGCCGGAAGAAGGAATGCGAAACTGAGGTGGCACACAATCATAATGACAGCCCCGCCCATAAGCATTGTGGCGCCCTTGCCCTTGAAATCCAGGAAACCTGCCAGGATGGGGGTGAGGATCATGGCCAGGATGGGGAAGAAGCTGAACAGCTGTGCGGCCGATGCTGCGTCAATCCCAAGGGTTGTCTCAAGGAAGTTGGGGGCGTAACGCTGGAACGGGAAAATTGCGCTGTAATAAAGCACGCACATGATAGCCACAATCCAGAACATCTTGCTGGAGAGCACGGTGCCAAGGTCTGAAACCTTGAATTCATCCTCGGGGTCTGCGCCGGGAACGCCCTTGCCGGAGGCAATAAGCTCCGCGTCGAGCTTACGGTCAAGCACGCAGAAGACGCAGTAGAATATGAGGCCGATTGCAACCAGCGCGGCGCAGAACGCCACCGGAGCCACAATTGAATTGTCAAATTTGGCCGATATAAGCGGAGCGATCCACATCACCCCGAACACGCCAAGGCGGGCGATAGCCATCTCCAGGCCCATAGCCAGGGCCTTTTCCTTGCCGTCGAACCACTTTGCAATGGCCTTGGAAACGGTGGTGCCGGCCATTTCGCAGCCGCATCCGAAGATCATGAATCCAAGGCTGGCCATCTTGGCACTGCCGGGCATTGAAACCCACCAGCTGTCAAGCCAGCCGCAGAAAGCCGTGGCCTGGAACCAGTCCGAGATTCCCACAAACTTGATTGCGGCGCCCACAACCATAAGGCTGGCGCTCAGAACACCGGTGAAGCGGATGCCCATCTTGTCCAGGATGATGCCCGCAAGGATGAGGAAACCGCATACGTTGAGGATGTATTCAGATGCCGCATATGTCCCAAAAGTGCCGCTGGACCAGCCTCTTGCGCTTTCCACCAGGGACTTCAGCGGGGACATCACGTCCACGAACATATAGGCAAAGAACATCATGGATGCAATCAGGACCAGCGCCGACCAGCGGGCCACCGGATTGTCGTTCAGGAATTTGTACACTTTTTCTGACATATCTCGTTTTGTTTATTTTCCGGACCGCTAAATTAAGGAAAATTTTCCAAAAATGCGTATCTTTGTGAACTATGTATAAACTGCTGGAAAAGATTGATTCCCCGGAAGACCTCCGTAAACTGCCCAGGAAAAAGCTGGAAGAAGTATGCAGGGAGCTCCGGGATTATATGGTGGAGTGCTGCAGCGTGAACCCCGGTCACCTTGGCTCTAGCCTCGGGGCCGTGGAACTCATAGTGGCTCTCCATTATATATATAATACGCCTGAGGATAAGATTGTCTTTGATGTGGGTCACCAGGCCTATGCCCATAAAATCCTCACCGGCCGCCGTGAACTTTTCCGCAAAAACCGTATGAGGGACGGCATCAGCGGCTTCCCCAAGATGGACGAGAGCCCCTACGACGCCTTTGGCGCAGGGCATTCATCCACGTCAATATCGGCCGCGCTTGGATTTGCCGAGGCAGCCCGGCTCACGGGCGCAACATATAAGTCCGTTGCCGTGATAGGTGACGGCGCCATGACTGGCGGCCTGGCGTGGGAAGGCCTAAACAACGCCGGCTCCTCCAAGGCCGATATCCTTGTGATCCTCAACGACAACGACATCTCCATAGACCAAAACCTTGGCGGCCTGCACGACTACCTCCTTAGGGTTACCACATCCCAAACCTACAACAGGGTGAAGCGTGGAATATGGAACCGCCTTGGAGAAGGCCGGCTCCGTGACTGGATCCAGAGGAGGGTCATAGATACCAAGGCAAACCTTGTCCGCTCCAGCGGCGGCGCCCTTTTCGAGGCCCTGGGGTTCAGGTATTTCGGCCCCATTGACGGAAATGATATCGGCCAGATGGTCTCTGTCCTATCCCGCATCAAGGACCTACACGGCCCCCGCATCCTTCATCTCCATACCCGTAAGGGCGCCGGTTACGCTCCCGCAGAGGAAGACCCCACCACATGGCACGCCCCCGGAAAGTTTGATGCTGCAACGGGCACCCGCATCAAGACCGTCAATGCCCCTGACCGCTATCAGGATGTCTTCGGAAAGGTCCTGGTGGAACTTGCCGGCAAGGATTCCCGCGTTGTGGGCATCACTCCCGCCATGGCTTCCGGATGCGGTATGAACCGTCTCCAGGACGCTTTCCCGGAGAGGTTCTTTGACGTGGGCATAGAGGAAGGCCACGCGGTTACGTTCTCCGCAGGCCTTGCCGCAGCGGGTCTCAGACCGTTCTGCAACATCTATTCGTCGTTCTCCCAGAGAGCGTACGACAATATAATCCACGACGTAGCTCTCCAAAACCTTCCCGTCACCATGTGCCTTGACAGGGCAGGCCTCGTGGGGGAAGACGGCGCCACCCACACCGGCGCGTTCGACCTATCCGCATTCCGCTGCATTCCAAACGTGGTGATATCGGCCCCAAGGAATGAGCTGGAACTGAGAAATCTTATGTACACAGCCCTGGAGTATCCCGGCGGCCCCTTCTTCATCCGTTACCCCCGCGGTTACGGAGAGGGCATGGATTGGGAAAAGGCCGATGCCTGCCCGCTTCCCGTTGGGAAAGGCGAGTGCCTTGTGAAGGGAAAGGGCGTTGCAGTCCTTGCCCTTGGCCCCGTTGCAAACCGCGCGCTGGAGGCTGCTCAGCGTCATAAATCGGATTACTGGATAGGGCCTTCAGTCTATGATATGCGCTTCCTGAAGCCCCTTGATCAGGACATCATGGAGGAGGTATCCTCATATAAGGCCATCCTTACCGTAGAGGATGGCAGCCTTAAGGGCGGTCTCTATGGCGCCGTGAGCGAATACTTCGCCGCCCGTCCTGATGCTCCTATTATTAAAGGAGTGGGAATTCCTGACAGATTTGTGGTGCAGGACACCCAGAAAGCTCAGCGTGAAGAGTGCGGTCTGGACACCGAATCTCTCTTCGACCTTTTGCGGGAGATGATGAAAAATGTTTAAAAAAGTTTGGCAGATTCAAAAAAAGTAGCTACCTTTGCAGTCCTTTAAGAAGTTAGAGGGCTTATGAGCGCCGATATAGCTCAGTTGGCCAGAGCACGTGATTTGTAATCTCGGGGTCGTGGGTTCGAATCCCTCTATCGGCTCAAAAAGGGGCTTTGACATATTGTGAAGCATATTTTGGGAGGTTCGCATAGTGGCAATTGCGGCGGACTGTAAATCCGCTCCCTCAGGGTTCGGTGGTTCGAGTCCACCACCTCCCACACTTTTATGGTTTGCGGAAGTAGCTCAGTTGGTAGAGCATCAGCCTTCCAAGCTGAGGGTCGCGAGTTCGAACCTCGTTTTCCGCTCCAGATAAAAGCCGGTGTAGCTCAGGGGTAGAGCGCATCCTTGGTAAGGATGAGGTCATGAGTTCAATTCCCATCACCGGCTCCTTTTTTGGGTTAAGGCCCTTATAAAACGCAACAATTGTTTAAACAATAATAAAAACTATGGCAAAAGAAACATTCCAGAGAACCAAACCGCATGTCAACATCGGTACTATCGGCCACGTTGACCACGGTAAGACCACCCTCACCGCTGCCATCACCAAGGTGCTCGCAGAGCGCGTAAGTGGCAACGCTGACAAGGTGAAGTCCTTCGACCAGATCGACAACGCTCCCGAAGAGAAAGAGCGTGGTATCACCATCAACACCGCTCACGTTGAGTACGAGACTGAAAAACGTCACTACGCTCACGTTGACTGCCCTGGCCACGCCGACTATGTGAAGAACATGGTTACCGGTGCTGCCCAGATGGACGGTGCTATCCTGGTTGTAGCTGCCACCGATGGTCCTATGCCTCAGACCCGTGAGCACATCCTGCTCGCCCGTCAGGTTAACGTACCTAAGATCCTCGTTTTCATGAACAAGGTAGACCTTGTTGACGATGAGGAAATGCTTGACCTCGTAGAGATGGAAATCCGCGACCTCCTCGGTTTCTACAAGTTCGATGAGGATTGCCCCATCATCCGCGGTTCCGCACTTGGTGCTCTGAACGGTGAGAAGGTTTGGGAAGACAAGGTCATGGAGCTTATGGATGCAGTTGATGAGTACATCCCGCTTCCTGAGCGTCTTGTTGACAAGGACTTCCTCATGCCTATCGAAGACATCTTCTCCATCACTGGCCGTGGTACTGTTGTTACCGGTCGTATCGAATCCGGTACCATCCACGTCAATGACCCTGTGGAACTCGTTGGCTTCGGCGACGAACCCCGCACTTCCGTGGTCACCGGTGTTGAGATGTTCCGCAAGCTCCTCCCTCAGGGTGAGGCCGGCGATAACGTAGGTCTTCTCCTCCGTGGTGTTGACAAGAAGGAAGTGAAGCGTGGTGAGGTTGTTGCCAAACCCAAGTCCATCACTCCTCACACCGAATTCAAGGCTCAGATCTATGTTCTGAAGAAAGAAGAAGGTGGTCGTCACACCCCGTTCCACAATCACTATCGTAATCACCGTTAAGCTCATCACTCCTGTTGCAATGAACAATGGTCTTCAGTTCGCTATCCGCGAAGGTGGCCGTACCGTTGGCGCAGGTCAGGTGATCGCTATCGTAGAGTAATTCTGCATGCCATTAAAAAAGTGAGTGTCCAGTTTTCTGGGCGCTCACTTTCACAGGGGAATAGAACAAGGGTAGTTCAGCGGTCTCCAAAACCGTCGATGTGGGTTCGAATCCTGCTTCCCCTGCCAAATATCAAAGGTTACGATTTGGTAAATGTTTAACTTAGGCTGGTAGATTCCCGCTTCCAATTTTCCGCCGGCCCATTGTAAGCAAAGATGAGAAAGTTCATTAACTATCTGAAAGAGTCCGCTCAGGAACTGACTAAGAAGGTCACCTGGCCCACTTGGGAGAAGCTGCAGAGTTCTGCACTGCTGGTCCTGGTAGCCACGCTGATCCTCGCCGTCGTTATTTTCCTGATAGACTTTGCTTTCCAGCATCTGATGGAGTTTATTTACGCACTGTAACTGATTAAAAATCCTTATGGCTGAAAAGAAATGGTACGTCCTTCGTACCGCGGGAACCAAGGAAAAGAAAGCCGCCGAATATCTGATCAAGGAAATTGAAAGACACAAAGATCTGCAAGCAATTGTGGATCAGGTTCTTGTGCCTGTCAAGAAAGAGATCGTGACAAAGAACGGCAAGCGCAAGGAGGTGGAGCGTCTGCTCTTCCCCGGCTATGTGCTTGTCCACGCGGAACTCAACCCCGACCTTGAGTACGTTATTCGTAACGGCATCCCCGGTATGAGCGGTTTCCTCACCGA
>OMQK01000078.1 GCA_900313205.1 uncultured Bacteroidales bacterium
GAGAAAGGCGGAGACATCGTTTGGTGGGATGCCCCTGAAGGCTGGGTGGCTTTCCACAGGGAAGTCAAGGGTAATATGGTCATCGTGATTGCCAATTTCGGTGTTCCCGTGCCCGCAGAGGCTCCCGAGGCCAAGGCCGATGCCAACGACAACCGTCCTCAGGGAGACGTTGTGGCGGAGCCTTTCAAGAATCTTGAGGCCGCGCCTGTCACTATGACTCTCAACCTCAAGGGAGAATACAAGGACGTATTCACCGGCAACGTTATCAAGACTCCTTACGATATCACCCTTGCTCCCGGCGAGTTTATAGTTCTCACCAAATAAGGAATGTTCAGAAAGTATGTCCTTTTTGCCGCGTTACTGATTATGGCCGCCTGTTCCGGTAGGGTAGATTCTTCCTCCGTTCCGGAGGCCGGCCCCGCGGAAATAACGCGCGTAGAGCCCCTGAGCTGGTGGACTGGAATGAAAACCAGTCTCCAGCTTATGGTGCAGGGGCCTGAGATATCGGCCTTTGACGTAGCGGTGGCAGGCACCGGTCTCAAGGTGAAGGCCGTGCATAAGGCCGATAACCCGGATTTCCTGTTTGTGGACGTTGAGGTGTCCCAAGCGGCCAAGCCCGGCACCTATGACCTTGTGTTCACAAGGGAAGGGGAGAGTTTCAAATACCCTTACCTCATTCAGGAACGCCGCTCCGGCAGTGCCGCCCGTGAGAGTTTCACTACGGCCGATATGATCTATCTCATCATGCCGGACCGTTTTGCCCAGGGGAAAGCCCCGGAAGGCGCCTATGAGGACGGCTCCGGCCACCCCTGGCAGGTCCCGTTCATGCTGGACAAGGTGGACAGGAAAGACCCCAACGCCCGCCACGGCGGCAATATCCAGGGCATGATAGACCACTTGGATTATGTCCAGGACCTTGGCGCAACGGCCGTTTGGTGCACCCCTCTCATTATCAACAACCAGCCCCGCGGCAGTTACCACGGATATGCCATAACTGACTATTATCACATTGATCCACGCTTTGGGGACAATGCCGGGTATAAGGCATTTGTAGATGAGTGTCACGCCCGCGGCCTCAAGGTGATAATGGACGTTGTAACAAACCACTGCGGCACCGGTCACTGGTGGATGGACAACCCTCCTTTTGACGATTGGTATCACGTGAACGATCCCTACATGCAGATGAACGCCCTGTTCTCTGTATATATGGACCCTCACGTCGCAAAAGTGGACCGTGAGCGCCAGGAAAGCGGCTGGTTTGTGCCGTCAATGCCGGATATGAACCTGGACAATCCCTTTGTCCTCAAGTATTTCCAGCAGTGGGCGGTTTGGTGGACGGAGTATGCGGGCCTTGACGGACTCCGCGTAGACACCTATCCCTACAATGAACCAGAGCCCATGTCCAAGTGGTGCAAGGCGGTCACGGATGAGTATCCGGCCATGAACATTGTGGGAGAGTGCTGGGATTACTCCATCCCTCAGGTTGCATACTGGCAGAAGGACAATCCCAATAAGAACGGCTTCAACTCTTTCCTTCCGTCCGTGATGGACTTCCCCCTGGAACAGGCCATCCATACGGCGCTTATGGAGGATGAAGTGTTCTGGAATGAGGGAATGACCCGCATCTATACGGTTCTGGCACAGGATTTTGTGTACAAGGACCTGAGCCATATGCTCACTTTCTTTGCAAACCATGACCACGCCCGTACCGGAGATACCTTCAAAGAGGACCCTGAGCGAATGAAACTTGCCCTGGCGCTCCTTGCAACTGTGCGCGGCATCCCTCAGCTCTACTATGGAGATGAGATGATGTTCCTGGAGCGGAAGGATAAACCCGGCTCCGACGGAGCAAAGCGCATAGACTTCCCCGGAGGCTGGCCCGACGATCCCTTTACTCTGTTTACGGCGGCAGGTAGGGCATCGGCCCCCGAAATGTATTCGCATGCGGCGGAACTTCACGACTACGCCCGCACTCTCTTCCGCTGGAGACGCACCTGCAAGGCCGTCCAGGAGGGGGAGACGCTGCATTTCCTGTCCCGCAAGAACGTGGGTCCCGTGAACATCACGGACAACACCTACTCCTTCTTCCGCTATACCTCAGATGACGCCGTATTCGTGTTCATCAACAACGCCCTTGAGCCCCGCACCCTTGACTGGGACCATTACGCAGAGTTCGTGAGCGGCCCCGTCACAGGAACGGAAGTTCTGAGCGGGGAAACAGTCACGCTGCGCAGCGGCTTCAGCGTGGCTCCAAAATCGGCCCTTATAGTTGAATTTAAACGTAATAGAATATGAAAAGATTAGCTTTCGCGATGGTGATAGCCGTCCTGGCCGCCTGCACCACAGCCCCGGTTCCCAATAAGGCCGATGTCCTCCAGAGTCCAGACGGAAGGCTTGAGGCTCAGTTCCTCATTTATCCGGACGGAAGTCCCGCTTACGCCCTTACCTTTGACGGAAAAGATGTGATCAAACCTTCAAAGCTTGGTTACAATCTCATTGGCGGAATGGACCTTATAAAGGGCTTCACCTTTGAAGGCGCTGAGCATGGCGTCATTGATGAGACATGGGAGCCCGTATGGGGAGAGGAGCGGCAGATACGCAATAACTGCAACGAGATGCTGGTGAAGCTCAAGAGGGAGGACGGAGTTGCAATGAACGTGCGCTTCCGCCTTTACAATGACGGCCTTGGCTTCCGCTATGAGTTCCCCATGGAGAACAGGCTCACCTATTTCAAGGTGGCCGATGAAATCACTCAGTTCGCCCTCACCGGAGACCACACCGCATGGTGGATTGCCGGAGACTATGACACGCAGGAGTACAACTACACCCACTCCAGGCTGTCTGAGATCAGAAAGTACAATGCCCAGGAGCGCCCGTACAACGCCTCCCAGACTGTTGCATCGGCCATGTCTGTCCAGACGGCCCTTCAGATGAAGACCGATGAAGGCCTGTACATCAACATCCATGAGGCTGAGGTCCTGGATTATCCCACCACAAACCTTGAACTGGACGACAAGACTTTCACTTTCTCCACCCTTCTCACCCCGGATGCAGAGGGCGTGAAGGGCCGCCTCCAGGCTCCATGCAACAGCCCCTGGCGCACCGTACAGGTATGTGAGAAGGCTACAGACGTGCTGGCTTCCCGCCTTATCCTCAACCTCAACGAGCCCTGTGCCCTTGAGGACGTTTCATGGATCCACCCCACAAAATACATGGGCGTATGGTGGGAGATGATAACCGGCCGCACGCACTGGTCATACACGTCTGATTTCCCCTCAGTTCAGCTTGGCGTGACGGATTATGCCAAGGCAAAGCCGCACGGCCGTCACGGCGCCAACAATGAGAATGTGCGCATGTACATTGACTTTGCCGCGGAGAACGGTTTTGACGCCATCCTGGTTGAAGGTTGGAACGAAGGCTGGGAAGACTGGTTCGGCGCCCAGAAGGACTATGTCTTTGACTTTGTCACTCCTTATCCGGATTTTGATCTTCCGGCCCTTAACAAGTATGCCCATGACAAGGGTATCCGCATCATCATGCATCATGAGAGTTCATCCTCCACGGTGAATTATGAGCGTCACATGGAGGCGGCATACAACCTCATGAATGAGTATGGCTATGATGCCGTGAAGAGCGGCTATGTGGGGAATATCATCCCTTACGGAGAGCACCATTACAGCCAGCCTCTCATAAACCACTATCACTATGCCGTGGTTGAGGCAGCCAAGCACCATATCATGGTGAATGCCCACGAGGCAGTGCGTCCTACCGGCCTCTGCCGCACCTGGCCCAATATGATTGGCAACGAGAGCGCCATGGGCACGGAGTTCCGTATGGACATAAATCCCGGCCACAGCTCCATCCTCCCGTTCACACGCCTGCAGGGCGGCCCCATGGACTACACTCCCGGTATCTTCGAGCAGGATATGTCCATTACCGCTCCCGGTGAGACCGGCAAGATGCGCCATACTATCGGCAATCAGCTTGGCCTTTACGTAACCTTCTACAGCCCTCTCCAGATGGCCGCGGACCTTCCCCAGAACTACTCCCGCTTCATGGACGCCTTCCAGTTCATAAAGGATGTTGCGGTAGACTGGGACCAGAGCATCTACCTCATGGCAGAGCCCGGTGAGTACATTGTGACCGCCCGCCACCCTAATTACAAGACGCTGAATTCGGGCCGATTGAAAGGCACTTCCGGCGCCTATGATTTTGCCCATCCCGGCGGCGTGGAGAAGGACGTGTGGTTTGTTGGCGGCGTAACCGGAGAGAACGCCAAGGAAGTTGAGATTCCTCTGGACTTCCTGAAAAAGGGCGTAGTGTATGAGGCAACATTATATGCCGATGCCCCTGACGCAGATTATGAGACAAACCCCCAGGCTTATGAGATAAGCCGTCATGAATTATCGGCCGACAGCACCCTCAAGGTGTGGATGGCCCGCAGCGGCGGATTCGGCCTGAGCCTAAGAGAAAAATAATGAAGCAAATTACCATTACGCTTGCATCAAGCGGAGAAAAGATAAGCATGGAGGTTGGGAGCACCCTGGCCTCCATTGCCCCAAAGACAGTAACGGACCCAAAGACCGGAAAGGAATACCCGGTGCTTGCCGCCCTGTGTGACCATAAGCTCAAATCTTTGGACTATGAGGTCTTTGCCCCTCATTCCATAGAGTTTGTGGGCTTCAATCATCCCGACGGCCGCCGCACGTATCTCCGCTCACTGAGCTTTCTGGCCCAAAGGGCGGCCCGTACGCTTTTCCCGGACAGGAAGTTCAAGATAAACCACTCCCTGCCCAGCGGCCTTTACTGCAAGCTCCGCGGTGAGCGTATTACGGACGAGCAGATCATGGCTCTCCGTGAGGAGATGCGCCGCCTGGTGGCCCAGGACCTTCCGTTTACCATGAAGGTTCTTCCCGCCTATGAGGCAATAGAGCTCTTTGAGTCCCAGAATCAGGACCTGAAGGCCGATCTTATACGCACGGTGGGCCAGTTCTACTGCAAGGTGAACTATCTTGACGGTGTGGCCGATAACTTCTACGGCGCCCTTGTGCCCTCAACCGGCTACCTGGAGGTGTTCGACCTTATGCCGTTCCATCACGGATTCTGCCTGATGTATCCTTCCGACGAGGATATCACCCGCACAATTCCCCGCCAGAAGCAGATGAAACTCACTGCCACCCTGAAGGATTACGGACACTGGTGCAAGACTACCGGCGTTGTGAGCGTTGGAGCGCTTAACAGGCGTCTCCTTGGCGGCGGCGCGGTGGAACTCATCAATCTCTGCGAAGCCCGCCAGGAAAGGGCTTACGGAGCCCTTGCCGACAGGATTTTCGCCCAGAGGGACCGAGTGAAGATTGTGTTCATCGCAGGACCTTCTTCCAGCGGAAAGACTTCTTCTTCGCTGAGGGTTGCCCAGCAGTGTAAAGTCCTTGGGCTAAACCCTAAGGTGATAGAACTGGACAATTACTTTGTGGAGCGTGAACGTACGCCCCTGGACTCTGACGGAAACCTTGACTTCGAGGCCCTTGAGGCAATGGACCTGGAGCTCCTTGGACAGCACCTCAATGACCTTCTTGAAGGCAAGGAGGTTGAGATTCCCCGCTACGATTTCAAGCAGGGACGCCCCTTCTTCGAGGGCAATATGATGCACCTTGAGGAGAACGACATCCTTGTGATGGAGGGCATCCACGCCCTGGATCCCAATATGGTGCCCAGCGTAGACCAGAGCCGCATTTTCCGCATCTATGCATCGGCCCTAACGTCCCTCAAACTGGACGAGAACTGCTGCATTTCCACTACGGACAACAGGCTTCTGAGGCGTATGGTCCGGGACAACCGCGTGCGCGGTATCACCCCTGAAGACACCATCCTCCGCTGGCCTTCGGTGCGCCGCGGGGAGGGAAAGCATATCTTCCCCTTCCAGGAGAATGCCGATGCCCAGTTCAATACGGCGCTCCTGTATGAACTGCCGATGCTTCGGTACTACGCAGAGCCGCTGCTGAGGCGCATCCTGCCCTCTTCTCCGGCCTTCTCTGAAGCCAGGCGCCTTCTGAAGTTCCTGGATTTCATAGTGGCCCTTCAGCCGCAGGAGATAGAGGCAATCCCGCCCACTTCAATCATGAGGGAATTCATCGGAGGACAAACTCTGTAACTCAGTATGGCCGGGGACTTCATAGAGATACGCGGAGCGCGGGCGAACAACCTGCAGGGGATAGACGTTGACATCCCTCGCGGGAAGTTTGTGGTGGTGACGGGCCTTAGCGGCAGCGGCAAGAGTTCGCTGGCTTTTGATACGCTTTATGCGGAGGGCCAGCGCCGCTATATGGACACCCTTTCCACCTATGCCAAGCACTTTATGGGCATACTGGAAAAGCCTGAGGTTGAGGAGATTACGGGCCTTAGTCCCATCATTGCCATAGAGCAGAAGACAACCGGAAACAACCCCCGTTCAACGGTTGGTACCATAACGGAAATCTACGACTTCCTGAGACTTCTCTATGCCAAGGGCTCAAGGGCCATTTCCCCGGAAACCGGCCTTGAGATGGTCCGCTACAACGACTCCCAGATAGTGGACCTCATAATGAGTAAGTTTGCGGGCCGGAAATGCTACCTTCTCTCTCCCCTTGTCAGGGGCCGAAAAGGTCACTACCGTGAACTTTTTGAGCAGCTCCGTAAGCGTGGCTATATGGAGGTGAGGATAGACGGGGAAATCCAGGATATAGTGCCTGAGATGGCTCTTGACCGCTACAAGCCGCACTTCATAGAACTGGTTGTGGACCGCCTTATCCCGGAAGCCGGAGACGATAGAAGGGTGAGGGACTCGGTGGGGAAGGCAATCGGCCTTGGAAAGGGATCCGTTGCCATCCTTGACGTTGAAAGCGGTGAGATTTCCCACTATTCAAAGCACCTTGTAGACCCCCAGAGCGGCCTTTCCCTCCAGGAGCCGCAGCCGCACAGTTTCTCCTTCAACTCGCCGCAGGGCTACTGCCCTCACTGCAAGGGCCTTGGGACCATTGTGGACGTGAACATTGACACAATCATCCCGGACCGCTCAAGGAGTGTGGCCGATGGCGGAATAGTGCCCCTTGGAAAGGTCCGTGAGAACCGCAAGTTCGATATAATCCGGGCCATTGCGCGTAAATACGGTTTCAGCCTGTACGATCCCATCGGCACCCTGCCTGATGAGGTAGTGAGCCTTCTGGTGTATGGCTCCGAAGACCTTTTCCGCGTGGGGGAAGGGAATCTTACGGAGATGGAAACCTGGGGCGGAGTCATTGAGAATATTGGGGATACGGTGGTGTGCCCCGTGTGCGGCGGCACCCGCCTCAACAAGGAGGCAATGTGCTTCAGGGTGGATGGAAAAAACATCTCAGAGGTGTCTGCAATGGAGATTTCGGAACTTGCCGCCTGGCTGGAAAAGATCCCGGAAGGCTTCAACCAGAAGGAACTGAACGTGTCCAGGGACATCCTCAAGGAGCTCCGCGACCGGGTGCAGTTCATGCTCGACGTGGGCCTGGATTACCTCTCCCTCGACCGGCCGACGGGCTCGCTTTCCGGCGGCGAATCCCAGCGGATCCGCCTGGCCACCCAGATCGGCTCGAAACTGGTCAATGTCCTCTATATCCTGGACGAACCCTCCATCGGCCTCCACCAGAAGGACAACCGCAAGCTCATCGCCTCGCTCAAAACCCTCCGGGACGAGGGCAATTCGGTCATGGTCGTGGAGCATGACGCCGAGACGATGCTCAGCGCCGACTGGCTC
>OMQK01000026.1 GCA_900313205.1 uncultured Bacteroidales bacterium
CTTCAAGGAAGGATCCCGAGGCACTCACAATGATCACATTCTCTACTGACAAACCATCCTATACCGTGGGAGAAAAAGCTACGGTATACATACCTGGAGCCAAGGATGGAAGGGCACTGGTATCAATTGAGAATGCCAGTGGAGTCATCTCCAGAAACTGGGTTAAGACCCATGAAAATGATACACCTTATGAAATAAGCATAACGCCGGAAATGGCGCCCAACTTCTACATCAACATTACGCTGCTCCAGACATACGGCAACAGCACCAACGATCTTCCCATAAGACTCTATGGTGTTCAGCGTGTAAACGTAGAGAATCCGGGGTCCCACCTTGCTCCGGTAGTATCAATTCCTGATATCCTTCACCCTGAGGAAGAGTTCACCGTAAAGGTATCAGAGAAGACCGGAAAGCCCATGACCTATACACTTGCCATAGTGGACGAAGGACTTCTGGACCTTACCGCATTCAAGACCCCTGATCCATGGAGCAGGATGTTCAGGCCGGAAGCCCTGGGCGTAAAGACCTGGGACCTCTATGATCAGGTGATAGGTGCATACGGCGCAAAACTCTCACCGCTTGCCGCAATAGGCGGTGACGAGGATGCCATAAAGAGCGCCCGCAAGGACAACCGCTTCAACCCCGCCGTGCTGTTCCTGGAGCCCAGGACGCTCAAAGCCAAGGGAACCGATGTTCTGAAATTGAAACTCCCCATGTACGTGGGAAGCGTGCGCGTCATGCTTATTGCAGCCCATGACGGAGCTTACGGAAACGCAGAAAAGACCGTCACCGTACAGAATCCTCTGATGGTTGTCACTACCCTGCCCCGCATCCTTGGAAACGGAGAGGAGGTAAAGGTTCCGGTCAGTGTCTTTGCAATGGAAGACGGCGTTAAGGAGGCAACGGTCAGCATCAAGGCCGATGGTCCAGCAAGTATTATCGACCCTTCGGCCCAGAAGCTCAGCTTCTCCGGCAAGGGTGATAAGCTTGTCAGCTTTGGCCTCAAGGCAAATGGAGAGGGCGTAACCCACGTTACCGTGAACGCTTCCGGCTCAGGCCACAAGGCTTCCGAGACCATTGCCCTCACCATCCAGAACCCTTACCCGGAGGTAACAAAAGTAGAACGCTTCGTCCTTGAAAAGGGTCAGTCCCGTGATATTCCTGAAGGCTCCACCGTGCAGCTTGCCGGCTTCCCTGCCCTTAATGCAAGGAAACTCTACCTTGATATGAAAGAGTATCCGTATAGCTGTGGAGAGCAGTTATCGGCAAGGGGCATCACCATCCTTAGCCTTCTTCCCATGCTGGGAGCTCAGGACAAGGCCGATGCCAAAGCCCTTATCCCGGATCTTATCCAGGCACTCTACGCAAGGCAGAACCAGGACGGCGGATTTGCCTACTGGAGCGGCGGCAAGAGCGACCCCTGGGTATCGTCCATGGCCGGACACTTCCTCACACTTGCCGGTAAGGAAGGCTTTGCCGTGAACTCTGGCGTAGTCAAGGCCTGGAAGAGCTACGAAAAGAAGATGAGCCAGGCCTACAGGCTCCTTGGAGAGGACTGGTTCCCTCAGCTTGACGAGTCCTACAGGCTGTATGCCCTTTCACTTGCCGGTGAACCCAACCTCTCATCCATGAACCGCCTCAAGGAATCCGGAAAGCTTGGAGAACGCGCCCGCTGGATGCTTGCAAGCGCTTACGCCATCTCCGGCAAGAAGGCACAGGCCGACGCCCTCCTTGAAGGCATAGGAAAGGAGTTCCCGGAATACGAGCCTTACAATATCACTTTTGGAACATCTACCCGTGACAGGATGGTAGCCCTTGAGGCACTTGTACGCACTGAAAGGATTGCCGATGCCCTGGCCCTGGCTTCTGAAGAACTGCCCAGCTGGGAGCTCTCCACTCAGGAAAGCGCCTTTACTGCCGTTGCCTACAGAGCCCTGTATGATAAGGTGCCAGCAAGTGCTCCCAGCGTGAAGGAGAATGAGAAGAAGGTGGAGAATACCTCCGAAGGAAGGCTCTACGGCACCCTTCTCACAACCTCCCGGGAACCCAGAGCTAAGGCTCTCTCAAGCGGTATCAAGCTTGAGGTGAAGTATGTGGGAGAAGACGGCAAGGTGCTCAATCCTCAGGCCATAGCCCAGGGCACACGCTTCAAGGCCGTTGTTAAAGTGACCAACGCCTCCCCTGCCCGCGCACTGGAGTCAGTGGCTCTGAGCCTTGCCATTCCTTCCGGATGGGAGATCATTAACGACCGCCTCACCGGAGCCGTCACTGAGGAAGACGGCTATGACCACCTTGACATCCGTGATACCAGGGCCGACTGGTTCTTCGGCCTTCCCGCCGGAAGGACCAAGTCATTCTCTATCGGCCTACGCGCAGCATATGAGGGCAGCTTTGTGATGCCCGCAACCGTATGCCAGGCAATGTATGAACCTGCCATCACCGCCAGCACCACTGACGGCTTGGCGGTTGTTAATGCAAATGACTAAGAGAAGGTGGTGGATAATTGGCACGGTAGCCGCGCTGTTTTTGGCGTGGCTGCTGTGCCTTCCACGTAACCTATTCAAAGGGACGGTCTATTCCACCGTGGTGGAAAGCGCGGAAGGAGAACTTCTTGGGGCCAGGATTGCCGGCGATGGGCAGTGGCGCTTCCCCCCGTCAACAGAAGTGCCGGAACGTTTTGCCACGGCTCTGGTGCAGTTTGAGGACAAGAGGTTCTGGTGGCATCCGGGCATTGATCTTCTTGCCATCGGACGAGCATTCAAAGATAACATAAAAGAAGGCCATACAGTGAGCGGCGGCTCCACCATCACCATGCAGGTGATACGCCTTTCCCGCGGAAAGGAGCGCACAATCTGGCAGAAAATGATTGAAGCGGTGCAGGCAACGCGGCTGGAGGTGAGGTACTCCAAGAAAAAGATACTTGCCCTCTACGCATCACACGCCCCGTTTGGCGGCAATGTAGTAGGACTTGAAGCCGCTGCGTGGAGGTACTTCGGACGTCCGGCCGATGAACTCTCCTGGGCCGAATCAGCCACACTGGCAATCCTGCCCAACTCCCCCTCATCAATGCACCTTGGGAAAAACAGGCAAGAACTAAAAGATAAAAGGGACAGATTGCTTAAGCGCCTATATAAAAAAGGATACATGGACAAGGAAACCGTAGAAGCAGCATTGGACGAGTCGTTACCTGAAGTATCACTTCAACTACCTAACTATGCTAGACACTATATCGAGCGCTGTAAGAAAGGAAAAAGGACAAAGACCGGAATACAATTTACACTACAAAAATCAGTAGAGGAAGTATGTGACAGGCGCAGCAACGACCTTTCAGAGGAAGGAATTGCCGATTTAGCAGCCATTGTGATAGACAATAAGACCGGAAATGTCATTGCATACGTTGGAAATACGTCAAAAGACAGAAAAAGACCGGGGGTAGATGTAGATGTTGCATCGTCGCCAAGGTCCACAGGCAGTATACTTAAACCAGTCTTATATAAAGTATCACTTGAAGAAGGGACCATACTTCCAAGGACATTGCTTCCTGACATACCCGTAAACCTAAGCGGATTTGCACCCCAGAATTTTGATCACCAGTACTATGGAGCAGTACCCGCAGACAATGCTCTGGCCCGTTCTCTTAACATTCCAGCAGTGTTTTTACTACAGGAATTTGGTGTTCCAAAGTTTTTGGATGTGCTGAGAAAATGTAACATTACCACATTAGAAAATGACGCATCACACTACGGTCTCTCACTCATCCTTGGAGGCGGAGAATGTCGCCTTGATGAGGTCACAAAGATGTACTCAAACATGGCCGTAGAGGCCTCTGAGAGCATTTCTGCATGGTATACGCTAGATGCGTTGAAAGAGGTCAACCGACCCGATGAACTGGACTGGAGGCTCATCAGGTCTGTAAGGAAAGCAGCTTGGAAAACTGGTACCAGCTATGGTTTCAGGGATGCCTGGGCTGTTGGAATGACGCCTTCATATACTATAGGTGTATGGGCTGGAAATGCTCAGGGACAGGGCGTGGTAGGACTTACAGGGGCACGTACCGCAGGACCCGTAATGTTTGACATCCTGAACCTTCTACCCGCAGAAACCACCTGGTTTGAGATGCCCGGTCAAGCCGGGCATGACGGCGTCACCCCCGGCAACGACCGGGGGTCTCACTGGGCAAAGGTGTGTAGAGAGTCCGGAATGCTTGCAGGACCTTATTGTACAGACACAGAAGTAATTCTTGTACCTGAAGCAGGACTTGAGACAGATCCTTGCCCGTACCATAATACAGGAGAATTTGTGCTGCCCCCAGCAATGGAATGGTACTACAGACCACATCACCCAGAATACAAAGGCGCAACCAGGGCTGCTACAGGGCCCGTAATAGCGTTTATTTACCCTTCAAACGGTAGCACGCTTGAACTTCCGCGTCAAATGTCAGGCGCAATAGAGGGCGCTGTTTTCAGGGCTGCCCATCACAATCCAGAAATAAAGATATGGTGGCATCTGGACGGCAGCTACATAGGAGAAACGCAGATTATCCATGAAATGAGACTCTCTCCGGCAACGGGGAAACATGTGCTCACAATTGTAGACGAGAATGGAGAAACCGCATCTATCAACTTCCACGTCATATAGCGCCAGACGTGCGTGTTTCAAATTTTAAATGTATCAATTTTGATACACGAGAAGAAGATCAGTCCCCCAACGTAATTTTAGCTGAGCAAAGAGGAAGCATTTGGTCGTACTTAAGAGATTGCCACGTACTACCACCATCAAGAACAATAAGTGAATGCTTTTTCTGAGCCGACGACAGATTCTGGTCCCTGAGAATCTCAAGAACGCGAGCTTTGTCTTCACCATAGTATGAATTTTCAACTGTGGCGGCAAGCTTTTCCCAGTCTACTTCACATGAGGACACAGTTATCCTGTCGGAGGCATAACCCAGATTTTTCACCAAATAGTCCTTGACACTCTGCGCCCTTGCAAGCGAGAGTTTCTCATTTGCCGACGGGCTACCATCCGGCGATGCGTAACCCGCAATGGATATTACACCGGAATAGCCTTCCTCTATCTTTTTCTTTATTTTGCCTAATGTTGAGGAGTTGCCTTCATTAAGATCCAACTGGCGATGCCCTCTTCGGAACAAAATCTCACCATCTCCCTGCTCCTGACCTTCTCCAGCCAGAACAACACGGATCTCTGTTTTCCTCAAAGCCGGGAAAGCATTTTTCATAAGATCTTCCCAGGCTTCTCCAACCCAGAGGTCCTGGAGTTGGGCTTTTCTGTTCTTACCTGCCGCTCCTATAATCTTAAGCGCCTCATCCTTCCAGGGTTTGTCCGAGCGGCGAAGGTAATTGGCCACGCCTTCCCAATCTTCATCAACAGTCTTGACAACAAATATAGAGTCAGGAAGTGAGTAACGCTCCTGAAGATAATGTACGGAATAGAAAGCCCTCTCTCCCGCAAGGCGCTTGTTCACAGAATAAGGACCATCAGGAGAAGATGAAGATACAATTTCAATCCTGGCAAAAGATGCACCTGAAGAAAGGATATTATCCAGAGTGCTCAAAGCCTTGCCGTTATGGCGGAATTCCTGGTTAACCTCTGTCTTACCAACCTGATAGCCAATACGGGCCGATACACCGTGCTCCACAGGAGCGGCAAACGCCCCAAAGCAACCTCCCAGCAGTGCCAGAACCGATATGAGTCCTTTTATTTTCATTGAAGGTCCAGTGTGCACGAAGATTGATGAGACTTTTCAGCAACAAATTCCGACGGCGACTGCTTATAGTAATCCTTGAACGCCGTCGAGAAATAGGATGCCGATGCAAAACCGCACTCGCGGGCAACATCGGCAATAGTGAGTTTACCCTCAAGCAGAAGCTTGGAGGCATGGTTCATACGGATGAACTTGAAGACGGTTGACGGTGAATAACCGGTTTGAGCCTTCAGCTTACGGTTCACGTGGATACGGGAAATGTCAAGGTCTGCGGCAACCTGTTCCACGCCGTATCCCGGGTTGGAAAGATTTGAAAGGACAAGGTTCCACACCTTCTGCCCAAATTCAGAAGCCTTAAGCGCCTCCTCAATTCCAGCAGGGGCCGATACATCCTCTTTCTCCATAACAGGAGCAGTCTCTTCCGGAATGGGCCCCTTCTCAACCGCAGGCATAACAACTATCTTCACGGGCTCCACCCTCTGAAGAGGAGTTACGTTCTGAACGGGTGACTCTACTAATTGTTCTTTACGCCTCCCTCTGAAAAGAAGGAATCCTGCACCCACTCCAACACATAGCCCAAGTGCAATCCAAAGGAGTGGTGACAGTGCGCGATTCTTCGTATCCATTGAAGGATCTGATTCCTCAACCTCCGGTTGAGCATCATATTCTATCTCCGTCAAGGAATCTGAGGAAATACTGAAAGGAAGAGTCCTCACAATTTCCGCCACCTCCCCTGAGAGAGAATAAAGAAGGCTGTCCTTTATTATATAAGGTATACCGGCCGATTCTGAAAGGGCGCCAACTCCAGACTCAAAGGACGAGACTGCAGAAAAGCCGTCCACCGATGTATAGCGAGTAAGACAGCCTACGCCGTCCAGAATATACAACGTACCTGATGAATCAAAGACCAGAGACTTAATTGTATCATTCTTGAGATGACCGGAGGCAATGCAATAATGAAGCACGTTACCGTTGCGGCCAAACCTTAGAAGGCCGTCAGAAGATGTTCCAATCCATAAAGAACCGTCTGTGGGGCTAACTATGGAAACCTGCGGGCAGGCAACATTCTCCTCAGCGGCATAGCAAATATCCTGTACCTGAAGGGCCAGAATAAGGGCAAACGGTATGAGCAGTTTCCAATTCAAATAACGTACGCCTTTTACAAGACGTACAAATTTAATTTAATTTTTGGAACATTGCAAGAATAAAAACCAAAAATGTCAGTTATTGTTCCACAACTCTCCATCCGGCAGTGTCTTTACCGTCCATTGCCAGTTATTGCCATGAGGAATAATGTTTGTCAGGCCGCTGTTGCCCTTCAGAGCCGGGTTAAGCCATATCTCGCCACCCTCGGTAAGACCGGTCACCCAATCTGTGAAGCAATTGGCAACATAATTGGCGCCGTTCATCTTTATGAGTTTAAGGGATGTACAGCCCCTGAACATCTGCTGGAAGCACTGGTTCTCGACTTTTGTAACGGCAATATATGGCGCCTCCTCAAGGCTGGAACAATTGAGGAACATGTTCCTGTAGCAAGTAGCGGCCATCTTGGTAGCCGGGAGCTCGGCAGGGCCCTTCTTAAGACTCTTACACCCGTCAAAGAACGACTTATAACAGTTGCTCTGGCACGTAAGCATAGGAAGGATAAGCTCTGAGGCATCCGTCAGATTGATATGATTCTTGAAAAAGTCAAGGAACGAATAAGCTCCGGTATACGATGCTGCGGAACCGAAATCGTCTCCCAGTATGAGAGATGCTATATTGCCGCCAACGGAGAACTGTCCATCTCTTGCAGCGGCACTGGATTCTTTCTTGTAACAATAGAATTTTTCGTTGTTCCAGGCAGTAACCACAGTGGTGGAACGGAAGGCTACTTTGTGCCCGCGTTCCAGTTCTATGACCTTATTACTGGTATAAGTCTGCCAACCTTCTTCGTCCACATTATACTCAAGGCCATTATTATTAATCTTGATACAGCAATTTGTATCGGCATCGTCGTTAATTTTCACCCAGAAATGCCCGGTAATCTCTTCCGTGCGGTTAATGAATGACACTGAGCCCTTGGTAAAGTAATCGTTGGCCACCCATACGGTTGTGGCGCTTTGGGAGCGGTTTGTCTTGAAATAACTGGCAAATGTGCAATAGCCATCTACCTCCGTAAGGCCCTGGTATTCCTCCAGGGTAAGTGTACGCACAAACTGGATGGCGTTCTTGCCCTTATAGCCTTCTGTGTCGGATATGGATATGCCGGACACCACGGGGAGATTATTCCCCGCTACTTTATTGTCTGGAGTAAGTGTTGGAAGTTCCGCCTCAATTGTGAAATCCAGCGGGAACATTGAGGAAGGAAGGCCGGCAGGGATGGAAATATTAAGTTCCTGCCTGGCGCCCTTCTGCAGCGGAAGTTCCGGATTACTGAGGCTTAGTAGCAACGGCTGCTTCTTCTGAAGGCTGATTTCCACCTCCCTGTAAAGCGGATACTGCTCGTGAGTATAGAGATTACGGCCCGTTATCTTTATCTTTTGGGTCTTGGTCTCGCTGCCCGGAATCTTTGTATTGAAGCGAATGATCCTGAATCCCGGCACACCGCCCATTTCCTGAGCCGATGGATAGAAAGCGTGAACCTCATTTCCCACGTCGTCGTAAAGGGTGAGGATATCGTCCTGATTACCTTCCATCGGCATAAGTTCAACGGATACTGCGCCCCAGTCAAGGTTAGGGTCAGGGGAATTGACGTCGTTGAAGAAACGGGCATAAAGGTAATAATATCCTTCTTCGTTGGGGCCGGTGTAGGTTCTGGACATAAAAGGCTCCACCACAAGGCGCGTAAGGCCGTTGGAGATGTCTCCAAGGTGCCTCATTGAAATATCGGCCGATATATCCTCAGCGCCGGAGGAAACGGCTGCAAGCTGTGGCGTAGCTACACCGGCGGAGGATATCCTGTTGAGCTTGATATTATATCGGAAGTTCCTGTAGATGGGATAGTACTGATAAACGGACTCATTCCCCACCACCTTCGTTTCCATAAGGTCCAGGCGGTAATAGAAGTACTCGTCGCCGTCCCCAAACTTGCCGCGGATAATCACGAACGTTGGATCAAGGCTCTCATTGGGGATTGTGCGCTCATAGATGTAGAAGCCTTGGTTGGAGTTCTGGGAGTCGTACCGGATTACCCTTCCGCCGCTGGTTTCAGGGTGCTCAAACATATCTTTCGTGGGAATGAAACGGTCTATATCCACCTTAGGAGGCATATTGCCAAGGTATCCAAGCGTCTCATCCAACTTGGGAAAATCGCACAGCTCATATCCGCTGAAGCGGTATCCTGAAGCGGCGCCAAAACTGAAAGGATCTTCATTCTGGCCGGCATTGCCGCGGTACGGGACCACTGAACCGTTCTTGGGGAAGTAGATGACGGAGTAACTGTAAAGCTCAAAGTCGTCTCCGTCGGCAGTTGCGTCCGTCACCTGGATTTCTGCATAGTTGCGGATGAGTGGAATATAACTGAGAGCACTCTTTGTGTCGTTATCCGGAAGATAGGATCCGTTCACAATTACGGGCTGACCGTTCTCATACTGGGGACGGATGCCATTAAGCCTAACCTGCTGCCAATACGCCTGCTTTCCGGGATATGAGACAAGCGTAGGAAGAATCTGGTAAGAGTAGGAACCGGTATTTAACTGGTCTTCGTCAATGTTTCCAAGGAAATGGATGGTACGCTGACCGTCGGAAAGCTCAAGTTGGACTTTGAACTTGTATACTGTAACCACCTGAACCCCGTCAGTAAGTGGATAGTCCGGGATATCGGCCACAGGGACTTCTGTGGTTACTGGCTCATTGTTACTGTCAAGGACCATTTCCGCCTTCCTTATATATTTGATGCTCTGTGTGGAGCCGCAAACAACAATATAAAGCTTGTCAGGATCCAGATAAGGGGCGGATGTGATAAGGCCTTCCTCACCTTCTATGCCCTTGGTCATTGGAGCCAGGCTGGTTGCAGGGACAGAGAAAGTAACAGTGACAGGCTTCCCTTCCAAGGCCGGGTCCATGCCATAGGCTGCTTCCTTCTCCTCAAAGGAAGAAGTGCAGGACAGAAGGGCCATAAGCACTGTCAGATATGCCAACAGACGTTTAATCATCTCTCTTTGTCTCCCCATATGAATTGACTGGGATCAGAGCGCCTTGGATCTTTTGGATCCAGTCCGTCCATCTTGTCCCAGTACCAGGAATCGTATACGCAGCGGAGCAGGGCACTGGAGCTGTTGCTGTTGGAAACTTTACCCGTACTCACTGCAATTGCGCCGTTGGCCGACCAATATACCGTATTGCCAAACAGGACCTCCGCAAAAGTGTCGTTGGCCGACAGCATGGCCATAAAATGGACTTCTGCCTTGGTGGGAAGGCGCCATCGGCCTGCGGGGAATCCGTCTTCCTGATAACCGGCGCAGCGGTATTCGGCATACTCTTTTGTGATGTTGCCGAACTCCGTGCCGCCAAACTTTGTGGAGATGCGGTAACTGGGAGACATCATATTCTCCGTACGGGGGGTTTTCTCCGTGGGATAATACCAGCGGAGGGCGCGGGGGGAATCCCCGTAAAGGGCTGTGGCCACGTTGAATCCGGTCCTGGTCCACTGGCTTTCTCCGGTTGGGTGATACTCCTCGGTATCCGGGCAAATGGCCTCCAACGCTAAAACATTGTTATAATTGGTTTCAACGTATTTGTAGGTGTTGGGGTATTGACTTTGATTATCCAAATTATTCACTTTGTCCTCACGGGGATCACCAATCACAAAGTCTGAATTTGAAGGGAGCACCGTGACGTGGATATCAAAGATGTCCTTGCTGCCGCCGGTGTACCACACGGCCTGCCACTGGTACTCTCTCTTGGCTTTTTCACCGGAGAGGACGCTGTAGTATGGATCTTTGGAACTGGAGTTGGTTATATCGTCACGCCTGATGAAGCGTCCTCCATTCACATATACGTATCCCCAGGGTTTGTCCAGCCAAGGAGCCTCGCCGTCAGGATAACCGCAATAATAGTTATTACCCGAAGGCCGAATTCTCATGACTTCCGTATCCCGGTTGGTGAGCCTGTTGATGTAGATTCCGGGGTACTGGATGATGGTGATGTGCCTCAGATACTGCTCATAGGTATGAGTTGATGGTTCATCCACAAGATCCGTATGCACTATGTCAAATTCAATGGTGTACGGAGAGTAGTCAAAGTCCTTCTTTGAGTAGTCGTTCTGAAGAACGTGGCGGAACTCTATGGATGTGGAAGTATTGGAAAGCCACCCTGAAGGCTCATAAGCCTCCTTCCCCGCCGGCTGGTCGTTAAAGTCAAGAAAATAGTCGTTGCCGTCCTGTTTTATCCATGCATGGAGCCTGTCATAATAACTTTCCACCTTTATGGTATTGTTGATGGCACCGTAATATGGCCTTCTTGCCTTCACGCTTCCGGGCACCACGGTCACGTTATGGCTGGACAGGAAGGGGATGCTGAGGGACTCCATATTGTTTATTTCCCAAACTGTCTTGTCCACAGACAGATAACGGGCCTTGCTTATGGTAGCGTACTTATTGATGGCAAAAGACTTGTTCTGCCAGTCAAGGAGGTAGCAGGTGGGCTCCAGAACGGCCTTTCCTTCGTCGGTTTCAGAGCCCAGGATGGATACGTCCAGATACAGTCCGTACCAGTTGTTCCTCTCAAGTTTATCCGTGGGGAGGAATATCTTGTAGTAGTACTTGCGGCGGTCGTAGGAATATCCGTTTTCAGCCTCCCTTCTCCAGTCCATCTCCAGTTTGAAATACGGCGGTTCCGCGGGAAGGCCTTCCGTGTAATCGATATTAGGATAATCCGGCATATCGGCCGTCCAACTGACGGGATATGAGTACATAGGCCAGGAGTGGTAATAAGTCTTTCCCCCCTCCGACTCCGTGTTAAGATAAGTGGTTCCGGTATCCTTTACGTACGCCCTCTGATGGGCCTGGTCATTGTAAGAGAAATACTCCTTATCAGGGTCATTTTCTCCAATCAAAGTAGTCTTTACACCATTGACAAGATACACTCGCATAGTGTGAAGGACAGGAGTCCAGACCTCGTCAGGAAGTTGCTCCTGATTAGGGTCAGCAGGGGCCTGGTGCTTAAGTTCCACGCGATCCGCAACGCTTAGCGCCACGGTAAGTTTTGAAGCAAAGCGCTTAAGGCCGATTTCCCCCGTTGAGTTTGGAGTTGCATCGGCATCATAAGTAATAACCGTGCTGCCGTCCATAAGGAAATACGGCTGGATGTATCCGGATTCAGTAGCGGCAAAATCCGTGATTAAGCGCCTTGAATCAAGTTCTGCTCTGGAGGTGGTGGAAAGATCCCCCACAAAGCCCCTATCAAAGTTGACAAGGGCGTAGACAGTTGCCTTGAGACCATTTGCCTCAGTGAAAAGGAGCCCTATCACGTCTTTCTTTATAACAAGATTGAACGTTGCCTCCCAGAGGCCGGGCTGCATGGGATCCCCGCTCAGTTCTTTACGGATATGATGGATGGCATCCGTGTTTTCAGACGGGGCCGCGCCAGGATAGAAGAGGAAGTCGACAGACTTTATAAGGTTCTCATTGAAGGCCTGCTCCCCGTCCTTTTTGTCATCGGCCTTAGTAGCAAGGAGAGAATTGTCACAGCGCACCTTAAGGACTATTCCAGGCTCTTCAAATGACGGCATATCCTCCCTCACGCACCCCGTAAGAAGGAGCGTCAGGCAAAGGATCCAGGCCATATTAAAGTGCCTCAGAGTCATTGATTCCAGCTCTGTTTAAGAATGAATCGATAATAGTCTATGGACTCGGACCCAAGGTCTATGAAACGCCCGTCAGGGGTTTCCACGCAGAAATGAAGGTCTATGTAGTTACCCTCCAGCTGCTGGTCCGTATAGTCCGTATGGTTGCAGCTGATGATTATGGGTATGCGGCAGTCCTCTATCCGGCCGTTTTCATCGGCATAATTTGGATAGATGGTGGCCGATGCCGGCGAAACCGTAATGGCGTTTGTTATGGCCGATCCTCCCTCCTTCCCCGGCACCGGAATCACGTGGAGGGTACCCCCTACCGGCGTTGCAATTATGATATCTCCCCGAATAGCGTTCTCCACAGTAGCATCTTCCAACTGAACCGTATGCCAGAAACTTACGTCGTAGAATCCGTCCTGTGTCTGGACCTTCTTGAACGTGGGAACAGGGGTGTCAAACACGGTGAAACGGCGTATGACGTTCACCGAACTTTCCTTGAAGTCACTATGATAACTTGTCCACTCCCAGGGCAGCACCACAGTCTTCAGGGTAAGTTTCATGGTCTCTTCCATAAAGGAAGCAAATACAATCCAGGTGTGGTTGCGGGAGAACACGTCATCCGTCATTGAGAAATGCGCGTTGCGGAGTTCCCCACCGCTTTCTATACGGTAAGTTATGGTTCCGGAAATGGGCTTGTCCGTTTCCCTAAGATATATAGGGCCGATTTGAGATTCCGCCGTTACGGCAGCATCCAGCCTTTGCTCATAATGCTCTGCCGATTCCGTTTCATTTCCAAAA
>OMQK01000076.1 GCA_900313205.1 uncultured Bacteroidales bacterium
ATGGCAAGAAAAATTAATCCCGAACTTTGTGTTTCCTGCGGTTCCTGCGCAGATGTTTGCCCCGTTGGAGCAATCACCGCCGGTGAGGCCGCTTATGAAATCAACGCAGACGAGTGCATCGACTGCGGCGCCTGCGAAGGCACCTGCCCTAACGAAGCCATCTCTGAGGCCTAAAGCCTCTGAGAGGCTTCGCAGTAAAACGGCCAGAGACATAAGTCACTGGCCGTTTTACTATCTGCCTACGTTACCCCCTGTGGGGTTACTCTTTGAGTTTTCGCGGAATTTTAGTAATTTTGTACGATTATGGCAGAGATTACTAATACCACCTACAACGACGACGCCATCCAGACCCTGGAATGGAACGAACATATCCGCAGACGTGCCGGCATGTATATCGGCCGCCTTGGAAACGGTGACCGTCAGGGAGACGGCATCTATGTGCTTCTGAAAGAAATTGTGGATAACTCCATAGATGAGTTCTCCATGGGCTACGGAAAGCGCATAGACATCACCATCGAGGACCAGACCGTGAGCGTACGTGACTACGGCCGCGGAATTCCCCTTAACAAGGTGGTAGACGCCACTTCCAAACTCAACACCGGCGGTAAGTTCGACGACACAAATTTCAAGAAGTCCGTAGGTATGAACGGCGTTGGCACCAAGGCCGTGAACGCCATGTCCATAGAATTCTACGTGGCTTCCTACCGTGACGGGCAGTGCTCCTACGCCCGTTTCAGCCGCGGAGAACTCCTTGAAAGCGCCATAGTCCCCTCTAATGAGAAGAACGGCACCTACATCAAGTTCACTCCGGATGAGGAGATGTTCAACGGCTTCAGTTTCCACATGGAATTTGTGGAAACCATGGTCAAGAACTACTCCTACCTCAAGAAGGGCCTTACCCTGAACCTCAACGGTGTAGCCTACAAGAGCGAAAACGGCCTCCTGGACCTGGTCACGGAGAACATGAGTGAGACTCCCCTCTACCCTCTCATCCATCTTGAAGGAGAAGACATAGAGATAGTCCTCACCCACGGTAACAGCTACGGAGAAAACATCTCCAGCTTTGTAAACGGCCAGAACACCCGTGACGGCGGCACCCACCTTGCCGCTTACCGTGAAGCCATAGCCAAAACTTTCAAGGACTTCTATAAGAAGGACTACAAGCCGGAGGATATCCGCCAGGGCATCGTGGGCGCCATCTCCATCCAGATCCAGGAACCCATTTTCGAGGGCCAGACCAAGACCAAGCTTGGCAGCACCTATATGTGGGAGAAGCAGGTGAAAGGGCAGGATGGCACCACTTCCACGGACCGCGGTCCCACCATCCGCACCTTCGTGAACGACTTTGTAGCCAAGAACCTCAACGACTACCTCCATATGCATATGGATATAGTCCCCACCATCGAGGATAAGATCAAGGCTTCACAGGCAGAGCGCGAGGAAATTGCCGGAGTCCAGAAGAAAACCCGCGAAAGGGCAAAGAAAACGGCCGTCTACAACCGTAAACTCCGTGACTGCCGCTACCATTACTGCGACAAAGTGGCCAAGGGAAAGGAAGACCTCAGGGAAAAAACCTCCATTTTCATCACGGAGGGTGACTCCGCATCCGGAACCATCACAAAGGTACGTGATGCCAACACCCAGGCAGTGTTCTCCCTGAGGGGAAAACCTATCAACTGCTTCAAGGAAAGCCGAAAGAAAGTGGCGGAAAATGAGGAACTGAACCTTCTCATAGCCGCCCTGGACGTGGAGGAGGATCTTGACAACCTCCGCTACAACAACATAATTGTTGCAACGGATGCCGATGACGACGGAATGCACATCCGCATGCTGGTCCTCACCTTCATAATGAAGTACTACCCTGACCTTATCCGCCGCGGGCATGTGTATATCCTCCAGACTCCCCTTTTCCGCGTAAATAACAAGAAGGAGCGCATGTACTGCTACTCCCCGGAAGAGAGGGACGCCGCCGCCAAGAAGCTCAAAAACGGCGTGGAAATCACCCGCTTCAAGGGCCTTGGAGAAATCTCCTCCAACGAATTCGCAGATTTCATCGGGGAAAAGATGCGCCTTGACACCGTTAAGCTGGCCGATGAAGAGTCCATCCAGGACATTATGGAGTTCTATATGGGCATAAACACATATGAGCGCCAGCATTTCATCATGGACAATCTCCGCTCTGAAAAGGAACTGGAAGACGTAAATATCTAAACTATGGCTAAGAAAACTAAAGTCAAGACTACCGTCGGGCCCCGCTGGGCAAAGTTCTGCGGCTGGCTCCTCAGGAAAATGGGCTGGGAAAGCGTAGGCGGTCCCATGAAGGAAGAAAAGGCAATCGTCCTTGGAGTCCCCCACACCACCGTATGGGATTTCCTTGTGAGTTACCTCTTCTACACCCAGTTTGGCAAAGTGGCCCACATCATGGTCAAGAAGAGTTTCTTCGTATGGCCCCTGGGTCCCATCCTCAAGGCCTGCGGCGCCGTTCCCACAGACCTCTCAAGCCCCGCTACCACGGTAAAGAGCCTCATAGAAGTCATGGAAGACGTCCCGGAGTTCCACCTTGCGCTGGCTCCGGAAGGTTCCCGCTCCCTTGTAAAAAGATGGAAGAGCGGCTACCACCTCATCGCACGTGAAACCGGCGCCACCGTATACCTTGGATACTACGACTGGGGCCGGAAGAAAATATCGGTAGGCGAACCCTTCGAGCTCACCGATGACCCTAAAGCGGATATGGAGCGTATCTACGACCACTACCGCCCCATGGGCATCCAGGGCTATCACAAGGACCAGTTCGCCGTCCCTGAGAAGAAATCCTAAAACCCAAAACCCTTATGGCCAAGAAAATCAAGAGCCCGTACAAGGCATGGCGTAAGTACCGCTCCCGCGAGAACACGTGCACTACCCTGCACAAGGTCTTTGACTACGCCACAACCACTTACGCAAAAAGAGTCGCCTACCAGTACGTGGACGGCGGCCAGCAGTACACCTACGAGGACTTCCGCCGCAAGGTGAACCAGCTTTCCATGCGCCTCACGCGCTTTGGGATTAAGCACGGGGACCGCGTGGCCATCCTCTCCCAGAATATGCCCAACTGGGTGGTGGCCTTCTTCGCCGCCACCGCCTACGGCCGTATTGTTGTCCCCATGCTGGCCGATGTCTCCGAGAACGAGGTAACAAACATCCTCACCCACTCTGAGTCAAAAGTGCTGTTCATTTCCCAGCGCATGATGGGGAAACTGAGCGAGGAATGCAGGAAGAAGCTCACCCTTGTCATTGACATAGAGACCTTCGAGTTCATAAAGAAGGACGACCAGGACTTCAAGTGCAACGGATGGGTGAAAGACCCTCAACCCGACGACCTAGCAGCCATCATCTACACTTCCGGCACCACCGGAAAGGCAAAGGGCGTGATGCTGAGCCACCGCAATATCTGCGCAAACCTTGCGGCATCTTTCAAGGCAGAGCCCGCGTTCAAGAAGGACCGCTTCCTGAGCATCCTTCCCGCCGCTCACGTATATGAGATGAACGTTTCCACGCTCTACTCATTCTATGTGGGCGCAACGTGCTACACCCTCCAGAAGCCACCAACCCCCACCATCCTTCTGGCGGCCATGAAGAAGGTGCACCCCACAATCGTGTGCTCCGTACCTCTTATCATAGAGAAGGTCATCAAAAACAGCGTGTGGCCCACCATCCAGAAGAGCCGCGTGCTCTCCTGGGCCGATAAACACCTCCCGCACATCCTCCACTGGTTCATTGGCAAGCGTATTGTCCGCACCTTCGGCGGCAAGCTCAAGTTCTTCGGAATCGGAGGCGCCAAGCTGGATCCCGCGGTTGAGCAGTTCCTCATAGACTGCCACTTCCCTTATGCCGTAGGATACGGCCTCACGGAAACGGCCCCGCTGGTGTGCAACGTGATGGTGAATAAGAAAAAGCACCTGGGTTCTATCGGCCCCGCTTCATATAAGGTTGAGATTAGGCTTGACAACGTGAATCCCGCAAACGGAGAGGGAGAGATTGTGGTTCGCGGAGACAACGTTATGCTTGGCTACTACAAGGACCCTGAACGCACCCTCCAGGTGATGGACGACAAAGGCTGGTTCCATACCAACGACGTAGCCTGCATGGACGAAAACGGCCTCTACTACATCAAGGGCCGCCTCAACAACACCATCCTTGGGCCTTCCGGAGAGAATATCTATCCCGAGGAGATTGAGCAGGTGATCAACAACATCGAAGGCGTCGAGGAGTCCCTGGTGATGGAACGTGACGGCAAGCTGGTTGCCCTTGTGAAGTTCCAGGACAACGCAATTGACTGGAACCAGGCCACTGAGGACAAGTGGTTCGAGGAACTGGAAGCCCGAAAGAATGCCATCCTTGACTGGGTGAACAAGAAGGTTGGCAAAAACGCCAAGATCGGAGAGGTGGACGCCATGAAGGAACCCTTCGAGAAAACCGCCACCCAGAAGATCCGCCGCTTCAAGTACAAGGATTCCCACGGGGATGAACCGGAGAAGCCGGAAGAGAAAAAAGAAGAAAAGGTTGAGTAAAATCAACCTTTTTTTGTGACCGGGAATAGTACTATTTCGTTATTCGGCATCCTATATATAATGGAACTGGAAAAACTGTTCAAGGAATACTATCGCCCGCTGTGCCTTTATGCCCTCAGGTTCACCCTGGATGCAGATGCAGCGGAAGATATAGTACAGGAGTGCTTCACGGCGCTTCTGAGCCATCAGGCCGATAAACCTGTCCCCTATCTGTACGCATCTGTGAGAAACCGTTCGCTAATGTGGCTCAGGAGCAGGAAACCGATGGAAGAACTGCCTGAAGACCTGCCGATGGAGGATGCCATTGACAGGAGTATGGAGGATGCCAGGTTATGGGAAGCAGTGGAGAAACTGCCACTGCAAAGGCGAAAATGCCTTGTCATGTCAAAGCGTGACGGTATGAGTTATGCCGATATTGCAACTGAACTTGGCATTTCCCAAAACACAGTAAGAAACAACATCTCCAAGGCCCTGGACACCCTCCGGCATACTTTACCAGCCAGCCTGAATTTCATTTTATTGTTTTTCTGATGGTACTTTCCGGGCAATACCGCATCGTACATACGGAAACAATTGAAAACTATGAAACAATCCTTTGACTTTGTACTCACCCACTTCAAGGATGGGGTATTTGACTGGAAGAAAGGCTACCATTCAGTGTGTGGCCAAAAGCCACGCACTTTCAGGATAATGCCGTGGCTTTATGCCGCCGCTGCGGTGGCTCTTGCAGCGTTCATCTTTGTCAGGTACGAGAATCACACGGCCAGGTATTTGGCTTATGATACCGCTCAGTCCTTTACGCTTCCTGATGGAAGCAGGGTAATCCTCAAACCGGGATCGGAACTCTCCCTGATGCCAAGACGCAATCCAAGAAGCGTAGAACTTACGGGCACAGCGCTCTTCTCAGTAGTGAAAGACCCTCAGAGGCCCTTCACGGTAAAGACTGACGTGTCATATACCAAGGTACTGGGAACCGTATTCCATATTGCAGGCTCCAGGCTGGACGTCTTTGAGGGAAAAGTCCTTTTCTGCAATGCCGGTAATCCGGAAGGTATTGTGGTATCGGCGGGAGAATCGGCCTCAATCAGTGAAGGAGAGCCCCTGAAAGATGCACAGGCCCCTAACCCGGCGGTATGGGCAACCGGAAAGTTTGTCTATGAAGACACTCCGATGGAGACAGTCCTTGAGGAACTCTCGGCCTTTTTTGATACAAAACTCTACTGCCAGGACAGCGGGAAAAGGCTCACGGCGGAATTCGCTGCCGGGAGCAGCCTTGAAGATATAATCGGCCTAATAGAAACGGCCCTGGATGTAACAATAACGATAGAGAAATGAAAAGCAGATATATCTTAGTTTCCGCATTGATTCTTGCAACCGCTTCCTGCACAAAAGACAGGAACCCGCAGCCGCCTATGGGATGGACAGCCCAGAACGTGGTTGACCGGATCTGCGGAGTATACACCCTGGAATCGGCCCAATGGGACGGAGCGCCACTTGATCTTGACGGAGACGGAATTGCCAGCCCTTCGTTTATGGAAGAACTTCTTTCCGGAGAGTGGCTGGGATATCAGGATCAGTACTGCGATGTGACTATATACACCGCTACCCGCCTTGACTCCCCCACACAGATTAACGCGTACATTTACCACGGTGATTTCAGGGATGACAGCAATGGCGGTTATTCACTTGACCAGATTCAGTTTTACTACAAAGTGGACGTTGAAGGAGCATTGTCATTCGAATTCAATAAGGCTTCCGTCTATAGTTTCAGCGGAGAAAAAAAACGCAGGCTTGACAATGTCCAGGCAGGGTTTGAGGGTGATTTGTTTGTGATAAGCGGAGATACGGATTACTTTGACCTCGTAAGCCAGACTGCCGTTCCGGGCAGGGAAACCTTCCGTTATAGAGGCATTTCCACAAAGGAGAAACGGCAATGAGACGGACCATAACAGTACTTCTGAGCCTGGTCATATGCATTCAGATGAATGCGCAGTCAACGCTGAAAGAAGGGATGGAGATGCTCCGTCATCAATACAGAATAAGTTATATCTATGACTCTTCCCTGCCAATCCTGAGAAGTTATGACGGAGACAGGCTTAATGCCGGGACTCTTCAGGAAAACCTCTCGCGCCTTTTCAGCGGCAGCGGAATTGACTTTATCGTCAAAGGCCGGCAGGTCATTCTGAAAAAGGAAAGGGCAGTAAGTCCAGAGTATGACTACAGCCTCTCCCAGCCAGAACTCCTTGATTCTTCCGTTGTCGTGGACTGGAGGATGCCCATCCTTACCCATCCTGAGTCCGGAGCCCTTGGCATAACCAGGCTCACCGTTGAGCAGGCTCCGGTCCTTCTTGGAGAAAAGGATGTCCTTAAAACGCTGCAGATGCTCCCAGGAGTCCAGGCTGCAGCAGAAGGTTATGCCGGCATAAGCATACGCGGAGGATATTCCGACGAAAGCCTCATCCTGCTTGACGGCATCCCTATCATGCAGGCCGATCACTTTCTGGGGCTTTTCTCAATATTCCCGGCCGAGTCTGTTGCAGAAGCAACTCTATGGAAAGGAAACTTCCCTGCACGCTACGGTGGAAGAGCATCGGGCATAGTTGACCTTCAGTCTGCATCAGGAAGCCGAGACAAATGGCGGGGCGGGTTCTCCGTGGGGCTTCTCTCAGACAGATTCCACGCAGACGGCCCTATCGGCAACAAACTGTCCCTATCGGCCAGCGGAAGGGTCCTTCACACCTTCCTTGCCCAGCCCGTCACCGCATTGATGGACCGCGCGGGAAACTACTGGTTCTATGACCTCAACGCCCGCCTGGACTGGTATTTGTCGGACAATGACAGGATTACCCTTTCCGGATACAACGGCTACGACCTACTTGACTTACATGAGAACTGGTACGAGTATGAGCATCGTTACGATGAGAACTATGCCGCATACAATATCCGGACAAACAAGTACGACAAGAGCCAATATGGCTGGGGCACGTCTATGGTGGCGCTGTCCTGGCACCACAGGGATATTGGCCGTACAACCCTTGCTCTCTCCAATTCCAGTATGAGAACCTATTCCGACACAAGGTTGGAATATGACACTGACGGTGTCAAAACCGGGAAATACTGGAACTACGGCGCAGCCACTTCCCTCACTGGAATAGTCCTCAGGACAGACTGGAACATCGGTTTCGCCGCCTATACGGATCAGTTCAGTTTCTTCATGGACGGCGGTAAATATTCCAGAGCTTTCTCC
>OMQK01000298.1 GCA_900313205.1 uncultured Bacteroidales bacterium
CGTCCGGAAATCCCAAACTGGCAATGGGACTAACTCTTTTCACGGTGACTTCCAACGCAATCCTGGACCCCATTTTCATCTTTACGTTGGGGATGGGAATCCGCGGGGCGGCAATTGCAACCGTGCTTTGCCAGTGCATGGCCCTGGCCTATACCATGCGTTATTTCCTGAACCAGAAGCGCTTCCTGCACCTGCCGCGTTCATTGCAGATTTTCCAGGTAGACTGGAGGATAGCAGGGGAGTCATTATCCATCGGCATGGGGCCCTTCCTTATGAACCTTGCAAGCTGCATCGTGGTGCTTTTCATCAACCAGCAGCTTGTTACATGGGGCGGAGACCTTGCCCTTGGCGCATACGGAATTGTGAACCGTATCACCTTCCTGTTTGTAATGGTGGTCATGGGGTTCAACCAGGGGATGCAGCCAATTGCCGGGTACAATTACGGCGCAAGGCAGTATGCCCGCGTCCGTGAGGTGTACATCAAAACGGCCATGTGGGGGACAATAGTAACCACCGTGGGCTTCATTGTGTCGGAATTCCTTCCGGATGCCGCTGTGAGCATCTTTACCAATGATCCCATTCTGGAGGAGAAGGCCGCTACAGGCCTCAGGATGATGAATCCCGTATTCCCCATAGTGGGTTTCCAGATGGTTACAACAAACCTTTTCCAGTGCCTTGGAATGGTGAAAAAATCCATTTTCCTGTCCCTTTCCAGGCAGCTGCTCTTCCTTCTTCCATGCATCTACATCCTTCCTCCAATCCTGGAATCGGAGGCCGGAGTATGGTACAGCTTCCCCATCTCCGACACTGTATCGGCCATAATTACGGCCATACTTGCGTGGAATCTCATAGTGAAATTAGGTAAACTTAAAGACGGAGATGACCCGTCAATACTTGGAAGTCAGTTATGAAAACCATCATCAATGTAGGCCGGTCTTTCGGCAGTGGCGGCGGTTATGTGGGCCAGGCGGTTGCCGGGAAACTTGGCATCCCATTCTATGACAACGAGTTAATCTCCAAGGCCGCCCAGGAAAGCGGCTATTCCCCATCCCTGTTTGAAGGAGGGGAGAAGAAGAGGAGCATCTTCTCCGTGTCCAGTTTTTTCGCATCCGGCCGCATGAGTTACCTGGACAACACCTACATGAACGACGACGTCCTGTTCAAGGCCCAGAGCGAGGTAATCCGCGCAATTGCGGAGAAGGGGGATGCAGTCATCATCGGCCGATGTGCCGACTATATCCTCAGGGACCTTCCATGCCTGAACGTATTTGTGACAGGCCCTGAGGAGTACCGCATTTCCCGCATCGTGGAGAGCGAAGGCATCACTCCGGAAGAAGCGGAAAAACTTATCCGCAAGAAGGACCATATCAGGGAAGCCTATTATAATTACTATACCCTGGGCTCCTGGGGAAGTGCCTCAAACTATCATCTTTCCATTGACAGTTCCGTCCTTGGGATAGAGGGTACGGCCGATTACATCATTGAATTTGGCAGGAAGGCCGGCCTGGTGAAGTGAGCGCCAGGTGGCCCATACTCCTGATGATACTTCCGCTGCTTCTTTTCTGCGGCGGAAGGAAGCCTGCACCCGCCCCGGTGGAACTTCCGGACTGGAACCACACCATAGAGAATTCTCAGTCGGAGCTTCCAAAGATGGACGCCGTGGTGGACAGCTTCATGCGTTTCTGGGCGCTTAAGGGCGTATCCATCGCCGTTACCCGCCACGATTCCCTCATCTATGCCAGGGGCTACGGAAAGGCCGATCCCTCCACCCCCATGACCCCCGGCACCATAATGAGGCTGGCCTCAGTGTCAAAGCTCCTCACGGCAATAGGCGTGATGCGGCTTGTGAGCCTTTTTACTATTTCGTTGTAAACATTTTTACTGACATATTTACGGGATTGCCACGATACCTTTTCTATTCGCATCTTGCTGATATAGCGAATCTGGTTCATAACAATAAAATTTCCTTTGCTCTTATCATTAGGATTTATAGCACCAATACCCATGTCTATGTTTGTGGGATGGATGCGAGTGCCGGGAATATAAGAGCTGACAGGGGCTACCAATATAACGCCAGAGGAAGGATTACTTTTCTCCAACGCTACGGCATAATGGCGGCCGCCAAACTCCTTGCCGACATTGAAGCCAAAATCCACCAACAATATCTCGCGTTGCTTATACTGCACAACAGAACGGAAGGAATCCTCCTTTGGCAAGTACGATGTCCACTTTGACATCCATAGCAGAAGATTGCGAGCCGTTTTCATGTCCTTGGTCAGGACGGCCTCCTTGAACGCCATCAAAG
>OMQK01000018.1 GCA_900313205.1 uncultured Bacteroidales bacterium
TGTCAAGGTTATTGAAAATGGCCTTCCTGCTGTGTTCTACGCCACATCTGAGGATTTCATCCGTCCTTCCTACATGGGCAATGACGCTTCCATGAAGGAAATTATCCGCATACTCAAGGCCGGCAACGTTAAGAGCATGGTCTTAGAGGGTTCCGCCTCACCTGAGGGTCCTGCAAAGGGCAATGAGCGCCTTGCAAATGACCGCGTGGAGAATCTGAAGAACTACATTCTTGGAATGTTCCCTGAGATGGAAGGCAAGATCACCATGATCTCCAGGAAAAATTCTCCGGAGGATGCAACGAATGAAGAAGATTTTGCATCCATGCGCTACGCCCGCATTCTTAGTATGGAGGTAGAGGAGGAAGAAGCTCCCGCGCAGGAGGCTCAGGATGCCCAGGAGAACACCGAAGTCCCCGGCGTTTCAGACCAGTCCCAGCCCACAGGCAACACTGAAGCTACGGAGGTTGAAACCGTGGACAATAATGCAAACCAGACCATTGCTGAGACCACTGAGGTTCCTGACACAACGGCACAAAAAGCACAAAAGGAAAAGAGGCCCCTCAACACAGTTGTCGCCCTCAAGACCAACCTTCTTTTTGACGCCGTCACCGCTCTCAACTTTGAAGTTGAAGTTCCCATCGGAAAACGCTTCTCCGTCATGGTAGAAGACGTATTCCCCTGGTGGGAAACCGGCAACAAGTACTGCTTCCAGGTATGGGAAATGGGTGTTGAGGGCCGCTTCTGGTTCAAGCCCTGGAAATCTATCGGCACGGAAAAACTCCGCGGCCTGTTTGTGGGCCCCTACGTCATGAGCGGCAAGTATGACTTCCAGTTCGACAGAAGCATCAACTACCAGGGTGAATTCTGGAGCGTAGGCCTTACCGCCGGTTATTCCCTGCCCCTTGGCAAGAAAAAGTGGGGAAACCTTGAGTTCAGCCTCTCCCTTGGTTACCTTCAGTCTCCGTACAGGCACTACCTTCCTACGGACGATTACGCAAAGCTTATCCACGATCCTGCCCTTGACGGCACGTTCTACGATATTTTCCTTTATCCTACCAAGGCCAAGATCAGCCTGGTGGTTCCTCTTAATTTCCCCACAAGAAAGGAGGTGAGCCATGACTAAGCGCATCGTACGCATATTCCTGGCCGCCGCCCTTGTGATGGTCTCCTTCAGCTCCTGCCACCGCAGACCGCTGGAAGACCCCAATGAAGCCGTGAGAATCGCCATCAAGGTAGACGTCAAGACCGTTACCAACGTGAACGCCAACATCCGCAATTCCGTCAGGCTCTATGGCACCAGCACCACCCTTTGGGAAGAAAAGCTCTCCCAGCTGGATCCTGAACTCATGCGCGTTCTGGTCTATGACCCTGAAACCGACAAACTCCTCACCCAGAGCTTTATTTCCGCCGCCACCACCGACGAGGAAGGCAACAAGGTGTTCATGGGAAGCCTCGGTATCAGCCACGGTAACTACAACTTCCTGGTGTACAACTTCGACACCCCTACCACCCAGGTGTCCCAGGAAAACAGTGAGCAGTCCATCATCGCATACACCGACGAAGTTTCCGCCGCTGTCAAATCAAGGTACCTTGGCACCAAGGCCGATGAAGAGTATAAAGATATCAACATCCACTATGAGCCGGAGCACCTCCTGGTTGCAAATGAGAAGGAAGTCCGCATCTCTCCTCATGACACCCTGGTTGTTGTTCACACAGAGGCCTTGCGGTGATTTCCGGCCTCTCACCGTCCAACCATATCGGCTACAACATAAGGACTGTAGATCCTTCGGCCGCAGTGGTATTTGACATGCAGAAGGGTCAGGACCTGAGCCTTGACGGAGACAACAAGGACATCCTCTGCGCTGTGTTCAACACCTTTGGTAAGATTGATCAGATTTCCTCAGATTTGTTTATTACATTCAACGTCCTTGATACTGCAGGTAACCTGCGTCAGTACAGCGCAAACCTTGACGACGTCTTCAAGACAGAGGAAGCAATCCTGTATCACTGGCTTATCATTGATGAATCCTGCCTTGTGATTGACATTCCGGATCCGGGCGTAACCCCTCCTACTCCCGGTAACGGCGGCTTCCAGCCTCAGGTTGATGATTGGGAAGAGGAAACCGGTGAAATTGCACTTTAGGATAAGATTTTATATATTTGAAAGATTTAGAAATAGATAATGAAACATTTTAGGTACATACTTACAGCTGTTGTCCTGGTGGCCCTCGCGGGTTGCGCCAAGACTGAGTTTGTACCTGACGTGAACAAGGAAGTAAGGTTCGCGGTTGGCAACTATGCCCCCCAGACCAAGACTACCCCTGTCACGGAGTTCACATCTTTCAAGAGCAAGGGTTACCTCTATGCAGAGGGTGTAACCGGTTCACAGGACTTCTTCGGCCAAAATGGAGAGACCATTTCTTACAACGGAACGGACACCTGGGCACCCAGCCATCCTTACTACTGGCCTAAGAGCGCCAACAGCTACATCAACTTCATTTCCTGGTACGCCAATAATGGTTCCGCAGATTTTGCTCCTAACACTGTCTCTGAAACCGAATTTAAGATTATCGGCCGCACTATAGGCGCCAACGACAACATCCTTATTGCCGATGCAGCGTGGCATCAGACAAATAATCAGAATCAGTATTACACCGTCGGCGTTCCCACCCTGTTCCATCACGTTCTTTCACGCGTGAAGATAAACATCAAGGCCACAAGTCTTGTAGACTCTCATGATGCCAGTGTTACTTATGTGGTCACTGTCCAGGACGCAATCCTTGAGGGTGTCTGCCATACCGGCACAATGGAGCTTGTGAACACCAAGATGGCTTCTGCCGGCACAAGCGCCTGGCAAAGCGCAAACAGCAATGACCTGCTTTGGTCTGCAGATACCGCCAGTGCTGAAGACGTTGATCTTGTAAGTTCAGACACAAATATCGGCACCGCCGCAACAGCAATCCTTCCTGAGCGCAGCTTCATGCCTCAGAATCTTGGAGATGATGTAAAACTTGTCATCACCTACACCATCACCACAAAGAGCGGAAACACTGTCACTTCCATTGAGAGCGACATCCCCGCAACCCTGGTTTTGAATACAATTAAGAACTCCTCTGATATTGAGATCACTGAGTGGGCTCCTAATAAGAAATACACATACAATATAGCTATTAACCCTGAAGGAGACGCAATTCTCATTAATCCAGTCCTCGAAACAGATTGGACCCTGGGCAGCTACTATGTAACAGTTGAATAATTAGTAATAACAAATAAAAACAACAAAAGCATTATGAAAAAGTATTTCATCATCGCAGTAGCCGCCGTTGCAGCAATGGCCGCCTGCAGCAAGGTTGAGACTAACCTTGACAATGCTCCTGGCAACAAAATTACTTTCCAGGCCGCTAACTATGCCACCGCCACAAAGGCTGGTGAAGTCTCTGTACTCAACGATTTCACTGCTTTCAAGAGCCTCGCTTATCTCCATGCAGAAGGCATTGATATAGAAGCTGATGGCACCGATAAAGGCACCAAGCAGGATTTCTTCGGCACCGGTGAGACCATCACTTGGAATTCAACCGCCAAAGAATGGGCCCCCACCCACCCCTACTACTGGCCCAAAGGCACTCTCAGCTATGTGAACTTCATTGGCTGGTATGGCACTACTGGTAACGACGCTCCTACCATCTCTTATTCCAAGACTGGATCTCCCGCAAAGTGGACTGCCACAATGGATTGGGATTTTTCAAACTCAACTGTTGGTGAAGCCGGTGCAAACCTCCTTTATGCCGATATGGCATGGCGCTACAAAGATAACTCAGGCGCTCTTTACAAAAAGGACGGCGTAACCGAGGGCGTTCCCATGCTCTTCCACCACGCTCTTGCCCAGATCAATATCAAGGCCTATGCTGCTGGTGATCCTGCTCTTACTGCCGGTACTGGCAAAGTATCTGACACCAATGCCGAGTGGGTCATTACCCTTGAGAACGTCAAGATTTCCAAGGTCTATACTGACGGTACCCTCAAGCTCACTAATGTCGACCCCGAAACCGCCAAAACCACCAACCCTTGGACTGGCGGTTGGGACTTCACGGGCAAGACTTCTGCTGATCTCACAAAAACTGGAACAACCACTGTTGATCAGGTTACAAAACCCGCAACTGGAACTACTACCGGTGATGTGATTGCCAAGACCTGCGTCCTCCCTCAGGACCTCTATGAAGATGGCGTTCTTGATGTGAAGCTAGTCTTCGACGTAAGGATTGTCACAACATACAAGACTGCACCCACCAACCCCAACACCGAACTTCTCCACAAAGAGATTTCCCTGCACACCATGGGTACAGATGCTTGGGAGCTGAATCACAAGTACACATACTACCTCAAGATTGTTCCTTCCCAGGCTAAGGTTCTCTTCGATCCTGCTCTTGAGGCCGAATGGGTAGAGACTGTTACTACCGAGCAGACCATCTAATCTGATTTTTCGCTCCGGGGCGGGTGAAACCACCCCGGGGTGCCAAGACAAAAACAAAAAAATGAATAATAAAACAAATAACAAAAGCATTATGAAAAAGTATTTCTTCATCGCAGTAGCCGCCATTGCAGCAATGGCCGCCTGCAGCAAAGTCGAGACTGCCGACAACACTCCCGGCAGGAAGATCGCCTTTGAGGTAGCAAACTATGCCAGCCAGACAAAGGCCGCAGAGGATCCGGGTTCTGTGCTTGCAGAAACCAACAATTTCAGTTCAAAGGCCTGGCTCCACGCAAACGGAGAAGCAACCGGCACTAATTTCTTCGGTACAACGGCTAACAGTTTTGTGGAAACCGTTACTTATAATGGCACCAATGCATGGGAACCCGAACTTGAGTACTTTTGGCCCAAGGGTGCAGGCAGTTACATCAACTTTGTTTCTTGGTTCGCAACCAACAGCAAGGCTCCTTCAACCGTTTCTGAAACCGTTATGAACTGGGGTACTGCTGCTGCTCCTATGACCATCGCAACTAATGACAACTTCCTCTTTGCCGACGAAGCCTGGCGCTATACTGACAACGCCGAGACATATAAGTATGACGGCGTTACCAAGGGTGTCCCCACCCTCTTCCACCACGCTCTTGCAAAGATTAAGTTCAACCTCCTTCTCAAAACCGAGACCCCCAGCACCAAATCCATCTGGGACGTTGAGGTTCAGACTGTAACCTTCAAGGTTGGCAACAATGGTTATCTCGCCCTTGTGAACGAGGACAAGAACTCCACTGGCACCCAGCCTTGGAAAGTTGGCACCACCTATTCTTCAGGCGCAGCAGCCACCTCTGCAACTATTGGTTGGGCTCGTCCCACTTCCCCCTCTCTAGAGACCATCGTGGAGACTTCTTCCGCTGCTTCCAATGTTTCAAAGGAATTCGCCAAACTTCAGTTCCTGAACTTCCAGCCCACCACGGCATCCAGCAGCGCACCTTACAAGACTGATGCTCAGGTTCTCCTGCCCGAGCGCACTGTAATGCCTCAGATCATTGAAAATGGGGTGGTTACCTTCGGAATTACCTTCACAATCAAGATTTATCACGATGCTAACAGCGACGGTACTAAGGACGGCGCAGCATTCAGCGAGGAACTCATCACCATCGAGGACACCACCAACCTGTTTACTCTCGTGAATTCAGTGAGCGAATGGAAGATGAACACCAAGTACACCTACAACGTTACCATCGATCCTGTTGGACGTAAGGTTCTCTTCGATCCTGCAGTGGCAGAGTGGAATACTGTTGAGACAGCGGAAACAGAAATCTATCACGCAGACTAATTAATGTTTATAGCTCAGGGCGGCTGACCCTGCCCTGGGTTGCCAAGAAATAAGAAATAAAGATAATAAACAACAAAAGCATTATGAAAAAGTTATTATTCATCGCAGCAGCCTTTGTAGCAATGGCGGCCTGCACCAAGACCGAGGTCCAGTTCAACGAGACCGCGGACTCCAACAAGATTGGCTTCGAGGTAGCCAACTACGCTGCCCAGACCAAAGCCAACAGCTCTCTCACCAATGCTGAAGATGGCATTTACAAGTTCCACACCTATGCTTACCAGTTCCCTACTATTGGTAGCGCTCGCGAATTTATGAATGTGGATATCTTTGCTTGGCAGGAAGCGGCCCAGGAGAACAAACTTACTTCCGGCACGGCACCCGTTGTCGTTTGGGCTCCCGAACAGGATTACTACTGGCCTAAGACCGGTTACATCAACTTCTACTCCTATGCTGGTACTCACACTCCCACAGAAACCGTATCCGGAGATTTCAAGACTGTTACTTTCACCTACACTGATGCTGTAATTGCAGCTGCTTCCAACATTCTTGTTGCCGACGCCGCTCTCCATCAGGGTCGTGCAAACTACAACGACAACGCTTACAGTGTTGACGATAACGGTTCCGGTGCAGATGTTACTACCGGTGTTCCCACCCTCTTCCATCACCAGCTTGCTAAAATCACCTTCGATGTTGAAGCAAGGACAACCGATGCCAAGAAGAGCGCTAACACCATCTGGAAAGTTCAGGTCCTGAATACGGAGGATCAGAGTGGAAATGATTATAAGTCCACAATCGTTCCCATCAATAAGGGCTCACTTGTTCTTACCAATGCCGATGATGCTACAGCAGCCACCACAAAGGCCTGGACTGCCACTAACGCCAGCAGCACCAATATCAGCGGATGGGTTCCTTCAACAGAAAAGGAAACTATTGAATTCAATGATTCTGATGTTCTCACCATCGATGTAAATACAACTGGCGACGGCACCAAGTCAGAGATTCTTCCACTTCGCTCCGTTATGCCTCAGGTCACTAATGGTGTTAAATTCACTCTTGTATATAAAGTACAGGCTCTCCACGGTTCAAATGTGTATCTTGAGGAAATCCGCACCGTTGGTATTGATGCAGATAAGGTTCTTTCCAACCTTGCCGGAACAGTGACTTCTTGGGACGCCAACAAGAAGATTACCTACCACATCATCATTGATCCTGTATCTGAGAAGGTTACCTTCGATCCCGCTGTTGAGAATTACGACGCTATTGACGCAGATGGTACTCAGGACATCATCAATATCAACGAAGGTGGTATCGTTAATCCGTAATTCCCTATAAATTCATCTCCGGGTGGCTGACCCTGCCCGGGGGTGCCAAGAAACAATTGAAAAAAGAAAACAACGCCATATGAAAAAGTTTTTCTTCATCGCAGTTGCAGCCCTCGCAATGGGCGCTTGCTCCAAGAACGAGGTCAATGACTCCCGTCCGGATTCCCCTATCCGTTTCTCCGTAGTCAACCACCTCCAGAGGACAAAAGCAACCGCAGGTCTTGAATATCCCAAGGGCGTTCCCTTTGGAACCCACGCCTGGTGGACCCAGAACAACTGGACCGGCGCAGCCGCAGACCAGACCTACGTGTTCATGGACAATCAGAAGGTAGCTTACTCCAACAATGAGTGGGCTCCCACCCAGGCTTTCTACTGGACAAAGACCGGTTACATCACCTTTGCATCCTATTCTCCCTACACCGCATCCGGCACAGATAACGGTTACTCCGCTGTTCCTACATACGACGTAACAAAAGGCTTCCTTTTCAACGACTACACAATTGTTGATGGCACCAACGTAGACCTTATGTACGCCAACCTTGCCGCCGACTGCACCAATAAAACCAACGTAAACGGCGCAGACGTCACCGACGACGCAACTCCAGAAAGCGCTTTCACCGGCGTTCCCACAATCTTCAACCACGCCCTCTGCCAGATTGGCTTCGCCTTCCGCGCAATTGGTCGCAAGAACCCCAACGTGGAAGACATCAAGATTGTTCTCAAAGATGTTGACATTGTAAATATCAATAAGAAGGGCTCCTTCACCCAGATTCCCGCAAGCGGTGCAAAATGGGCATCTGACCACACTGTGGCAGCAGACCTTGCAAGCTATGACTACTCTCCGGCAAGCCCCATTAATCTAGACCTCATTGAGAACACCACAGCCAATGTAGCCGCAGATAACAACTACACTGCACTTGCAACCACACGTATCCTACTTCCTCAAGCCCTTGAGGATGATGATAACCCTACAGACCCTTCAGTTGACCCCATTGCAACAACAACAGACCAGAAACTGGTTGTATCATACACCATTAAGATCAAGTATAAAAGCGCAGCAGAGTGGGCAACCGAGGAAGCTGTTTCCGCAGTACGCCTCAACAACGGCACCATCACTTCCTGGCAGGACAACCAAAGAATCACCTACAGGATTTCAATTAATCCTTACAACACCCTGCCCATTACCTTCGACCCTGCAGTCGTAGACTGGACAGACGTATACTCAACAGACATCAACCTGAACCAGTTTGACAACTAGTTTAGCAATATAATATATAAAAATCATAATGCTTGTTTTGGCCCTGGGCGGCTGATTACCGCCCCCGGCCGCAAAGAAAAAGAATTAAAGAATTATTAACAACAATAATTACTACAAAAAATGAAAAAGCTTTTCTTTATCGCAGTTGCAGCCCTCGCAATGGGCGCTTGCTCCAAAGTTCAGACAGTTGACATCCAGAAAGAGATCAACTTTGAGGTTGCAAACAGCCTCCAGACCAAGGCTACTGGTTCTGTTTACAGCAATGGAGCATTCGGTACCTATGCCTGGTTCAACAACACAGATGATTTTATGGTGAATGAGAAGGTAGACCTTACCGGCGGTGCATGGAAAACCGTAGACCACACATTCTACTGGCCCAAGACCGGAAGCATCTCCTTCATCTCCTATTCTCCATTCGCAGGAACTAGCAACACCGCTGGAACCACTCCCACTATCACCAAGAACAGCATTACTTACACAGGCGTAACCGTCGGCACAACAGACCTTATGTATGCCGACAGAGCCACTTGCTCCAGCAATGTAAACGAAGTAACCGATAGTGACGACCCTGCTGCCGAATCTGGCTACAGCGGTGTCCCCACCGTCTTCCGTCACGCCCTTGCAAAACTCAGTTTCAAGGTTGCTGCAAACTTCACGGAGTGGGATGACAACACCACCACTCCTGCAAGCCACACTGAGTGGGAGATTACCATCAACAGCTTTAAGATTGGTGGATTCAATACTACCGGTGACCTTGAACTCAACCTCAACGCCGACGGCAAGTCCTGGGACAAGCCCGTCACCACAGTTGGGTCCACAGATTACTATGTGTGGAATAACCCTTCCAATCCTACTGCCACAGCACAGGAACTCGTTGCCGCTCCTGTAGTTCTTACAACAACTCCGCAGGATCTGGCTTCAGTTACCGGTTATGTCCTCCCCCAGATTCTTTCTGCAGGAATCCAGACAGTTGACATTGATGCCAACATCAAGACCACCCTCTCAAATGGCAAGGTGATCAATGAGCCTTTCGTAAAGACCATAAACATCAGCGACATCTCCACCCTTAAGGCTTGGCAGATCAACGAGAACATAGTTTACACCATCAAGTTTAAGCCCACTGCAAAGGCCGATGGTACCAGTGGCCTGGATGACAGTCCTGAGGACGTTACAATCACCTTCGACCCCGCCGTTGCAGATTGGACCACCGTTGAGACAAACGCCACCATCCAACTCTAAATAACATATAGAAAGCTTTTTCATACCCGCGGGCGGCTGACCCTGCCCACGGGTGCCAGAAACAAAAAACTTAGTAAGATATGAAGAAGATAGCATTCATTGCAGCACTTGCAATTGCAGCCCTGGCTTCCTGTTCAAAGAGCGTAGAGGACGGATTCAAATCTGAAATCGTCTTCCAGGTTGCACGCCATAAGGGCGTTACTAAGGCAGACGACTACAAGACCGACTACCAGGCGGTTCCTTTCGGAGCATTCGCTTGGTACAAGGGTGTAAACGCCAGCGACAACACAACTTTCATGACAAACCAGCCCGTTGCTTACGACGCCACAAACAATCGTTGGGCACCGCAGGGAACAACATACTACTGGCCAAAGTCCGGTAGCATTGATTTCATCTGCTACTCTCCTTACACAGCAGACGGAACAAATGCTCCCCTTCCCACCATCACCGAGGACGGTATTTCATACCCGGCATGGAATGTTGGGGCACATCCTGATGTGGACGTAATGTATGCCGATAAAGTCACCGGTCTCAAGAATAACACCACCACTTATTATTATAATGGTGTGCCCACCCTGTTCCACCACGCCCTTGCAAAGGTGAGCTTCCAGATCAAGCAGTCCTACATGAGCGTAACTTCCGACACAGGAGACATCACCAGCTGGGTCATCACCGTGAGCGATATCGTCCTTACGGACATCCTCACCTCCGGTTCACTGAACCTTACCCTTAACCCTGACGGCACCTGGAACAAGCCTTCAGTATGGGACAGCACCGGCGGCACAAAGGAAGACATTGATCTTCTTAACAGCGACATCACCCTTGACGGATCCAATCAGGGCCTTGTCTCTGACCTTATGATTCTTCCTCAGAGCCTCACCGACGGCCAGAAGGTAACTATCACCGTAACAATTGAGACATATCGTGACCTTAATGACGGTAACGGTCCTCAGCTTGTTCTCACTGAGACCAATATCCCCATCGAGGGTCTCCTTTCCGGTGGCTCCCTTGACCATATCGGCATTAACCAGAACGTAACCTATACGTTCAACATCACCCCCAGCCTTGGCACACAGACCACCGAGGACAAGGACGGCGACGGTATTCCTGACATGGTTCCTACCGTTGTGTACTTTGACCCTGCCGTTGACGAGTGGGAGAACATCACCGTCAATGCCGGTATCAACATCTAAGATTAATAGAAAAGTTACATAAATGAAAAAGTTAATCATCTTCCTTTCTATTGCTGCTGTAATGGCTTCTGCTTGCAGCAAGGTCGTGTCCAGCAGCATTGAAAACGGCAATCAGATTGCCTTCCAGACCGTTGCCGGCCTTAACACCAAGGCTATCACCGGTACGGCTTTCCCCACCTCCGAGACCTTCTCTACCTATGCTTGGGCAGAGGGCACCGTAGGCGAGTACTTCATGGATAACGTAACCATAGAGTACAAGACCTCAGAGGATATGTGGAAGCCCCAGGGAGAGACTTTCTACTGGCCCAAGAACACCACGGTAGACTTCATATCTTACTATCCTACCGGACTCAGCGGCATCACCGTAGAAAAGGACAAGCTCACCTATAGCGGCATTGATGTCAATAGCCTCCAGAAGGATATCATGTATGCCGATAAAGCCGCAGGTTTCTCCGACAACCCTGACCTTGTTGACGACAGCATCAGCGGTTTCACAGGCGTTCCCACCATTTTCCGCCACTCCCTTGCAAAGGTTAAGTTCATCGTTGAACTCACCTACAATCACAAAAAAGAAGCAGACGGTACTGAAACAGACTGGGAAGTAAAGGTTAACAGCGCAAACATCTCCGGTATATACACCTCTGGAGGTGCCGTATTTACGCTTGCAAGCACTCCTACCATTGGCGTTATTCCCTGGGAAAAGCCTGCCGGCAATGTTTGGACTCCCGACGGAACCACCACCATCATCAATGGTCTGTCCAATACCGCTCTCACACCTGGTACCGATTACAGCGCAATAGATGAAGTATATGTACTTCCTCAGGCACTTGCCGCATCCCAGCAGAAAGTCACCATCAATCTTACCATCAAGACCACCCGTAACGGTGTTCCCTTCCTGAATGAGACATTTGACAAGGTGGCCGACCTTTATATCGGCACACTTCCCGCCTGGGAGATCAACCATGTTTACACCTACCGCGTAAAGCTCAGTCCTACCGCAAGTAACGGTAATGGGGGTAAGCCTATCGATCCTTCAGACCCTTCCAGCAGTGTTGATCCTAATGACCCGGATCTTTCCGACGCAATCATCAGCTTCGACCCCGCTGTTGACGGCTGGGAGAATGTTGGCGTAGAGGCCATCATAGACCTTTAATAACAAGGCCCGGCGGGGGTGATACCCTTCCGGGGCTCCAAGATAAAACAGACTGCAAATGAAACAGTTACATCTATATACACTGCCCCTTGTCCTCCTAACCGTACTGGTCGGGTGCCGCCGGCATGATCCAGAGGATAATAGAGTGCTGGATAATGATGTGATACGTATGGAGGCCATTGGGAATGACACCGCCACAAAGGCCTTTTTGAACCAGGGAGATCTGGAAGTGAATGGGATGAAGGTAAAAGTGTATGATTTCCTCTCTGGCTACAACGGAACTATCTGGGGCCATCAAAATGGTGAAGAGTTTTGCTATTTTAACGATTCTGTGGTCTATGATGACACCCAGACCTGGAAGTGGCCGTTTGTTTCAGCGTCACATAACTGGACCCGCACCGGTGTCCATAAGTTCTTTGGATGGTTAGAGGAAGATCCTTCCAATTCCAGCTTGAAATCTTCAACTTTCTTTTCCACCTACACTTTTAATGAAGGGAGCCAGTACCTTGACCTGGCAAAGGATCTTACCATATCCTCACCTCAATATGACTTTTTATACTCCGAGGTTAATGAGGTAGAAGCCCAAAACCGTACTTCATCCATCGTTCCGCTTAATATGAAGCACCTGTTTGGCGCTTTTGCCTTTACGGTCAAGAACGAATCCTCTTCTGCTATAACTATTCATTCTATTACGGTTCCCGATTTCCCGGTCCGTGGTAATGTCCGCATAGACTATAGCGGAGGCGCTGTTTCTATTCCAGCCAAAATCAAGGCAAACGATCCTGTCGCCGTTAGTGGCACTCCATTCTTCACCAATGCCTTCAACAATACGGTATTGCCCCAGAAAGTAGAAAATGTAGCGTCCACGGAATACAACATTTTTACAGCCCAGCCTGTAAACGGCAATAATTATGATTATCGTCTTGTCTGGCCTGTTACCCTGGAAAGCATCGCTCCCCTTACTACTTTCCCGGAGGACCAGCGCGTTGGCGAAAACGAGGGTCGTGAATATTATGCTACCGACTCTTTAATCATACTTAATTACAGCATTGGAGGGCACCCTGCTACAACCCGCGTGAAATTCCCCAGGATGACAAACATCGAAGGTGATCCTATGGCTTTTTCCGCCGGGAAGAAAACTAAACTTATGCTTCAGTTCCTGGATAAGCAGATCAAACTGCAGTTCCAGGTGCTGCCTTGGGATTACGAGGAAATCCCCATGTCTTTTGAGATGGACGCCGTAAATGCTACTGCGCTCAAATTCGTTGATGGGACATATAGCGACGCAGGTAAAGTTTTCGAGCAAGGGGATTCTGGCCCCCAGACCCAGCAGATTGCCGTCCTGAACGGTAAGACCATTGAGGGCGCCTTTAACATTTATACCCCGGTTGGTGCACATATCCAGATTGGCGTTTCCGGTGATACTGACTACTTTACTGTTACGCCTTCGGCAACCACTGTGAACCCGGAACATGTCGGAGGAAAGATTATTCTCAAGATTATTCCTAATACCAGTAAGACCCGTACACGTGACGTAAAGATCAAACTCCATTTTTCCGTTATCAGGAACGGCCGTGAGATGGATGCCGACACCGAAATAAACAGGGATAACTACACCATAATCATGTACAAATAATGAACAGACTTATGATGAAATACCGAACCATTCTTTTATGGGGAATCCTGCTTCTTGCTGCGGCATCCTGCCAGCGGCAAGAGATTTCCGATGACGAGGTTAAGGACGGTATACGCCTGTCTTTCGTCTGTTCAGACCCCGTCACCAAGGCCGAGATGCCCGGTGAAGATGCTTTCAATGAAAACATTTTATCAACTGTAGACTTCTTCCTCTACCCGGAAGGCGGTCTTGGCAGCAATGCAATTTTTCACGATCAACTTACCGACGTAAACCCTACCGAGTTTTACGATATCCCTCTTACGGATGTTTTTGTAAATTATACTCTCTGCCCCCGGCCTCATACAAAGTTTTATGTGTATGCCATAGCCAACTATCCCGGGTCTTTGGAAAACCTCTCAAACACATCTGTTGAGAGTCTGTCTGCTCTGACCATGGAACTTCAGAAACAGGGCGGTATAGTCAAAGCCATACAGTCCTCCTTTGTTATGGCAACCGACGGCGCAGTGGAAGTGGAACTCACCAGCCGTAATAAAACCTTGGCGGCCCAGGGTATTATTCCCTTGAAACGCGTAGCGGCCAAGATTACAGTATATGTCCGTGTCGCAGAATCCGTAGAGATTGACAATACCATTACTATTGGCGACCTAACGGATACCCGCCACGAAATCTGGCGTCCAACCCTGGATAATAACTTGCAAATTTATCTGGTACACGGCGCAGCAAACGGGCAGATAAGCGGACAACCTGTAGCAAATGTGGGCCAGTTTGATTATACCGGAAGAAATTTTGATTTTAGCAGCGGAGAAGTACACAATTATTATACTTATACGAATATTGGCACAATAGAGAATCCTGAATATCAAAAGAACACATTCTCCGGTACGTTCTACCCTTCAGATCCTTTCTATAGTTATCCCCAGGCCTGGCAGTACGGCTCCGATGAAGAACCATATCTGAAATTGCAGATTCCCTGGTACCGTGAGCCTGGCACAAGTACAGGTGGTATGAGTTACGGCTATCTGCAAAAGTATTACTATTACCGCGTGTATTGTCCGGGTACTGAACTCCCTGACGGAATAACGGCACGCCTGGACCGTAACCACTGGTACAAGATAATACTGAATGTTGCCATTCTTGGTAGTGAAACCGATGGTGGCGAACTCATGATTTCCCCTGCTACTTATTATGTGGTAGACTGGCAGGAACGTGAAGAGGGCAGTGGCGGCGGCTCCGGCTCATCAGGCACGGATACTGATAAGGAAACCGAAATCAAGGGTGCCCGCTACCTGAGCGTTCCAAGGCAGAGTTACACCCTGTACAATGTAAACAACCTTGAGATTCCTTATACTACCAGTGATGAATGTGAACTGGCAGAACTTTCCATCGCCTATAAGGATTATTCCGGAAAGGATGTTGCAAATATGACTATCTCTGATATCACAAAGTCTGATGGAGTATATTCTTTCCATAAACGTACTGGTGAGTCCACGTTCTCCGGACAGTTGTATCTGGCCAATAACCATATCAACTTCATCCATCAACTGAAAAATGACACATCTTCATCCAACTATGATGTGTCTGCCTATACCATTACCTTTACCATACGTCATATCGACGCCGCCCTTAGTTATTTCAAGAATATTACCATAACGCAATATCCGGCAATCACAATCACTGCGGAAAAGAATTCCAACGCCGATGGAAATGGATATGCGTATGTCAATAACGGAACTACTAATCCTACCGGAATTGGGTCTCTTGGTTCCAGTCCTGGAACCGGCACCAGTTCCAATAACAACTATAATATGATTATCATCGAAACCACGGTTCTTCCAGAGGGAACATCGTATCTTCTTGGAGACCCCAGGAAGAATTCGGTAGATAATCTGGTCTCCGGCTGGCCTGAAACGGTCAGTTCCAATGCCGCCTCCTGGAGCGCAAATGTGCAACCTATCAACGGAGGAGGCAATAGAAGAATGACCTATTATTATCCGTCAGACAATTCCAGTGATGCCGATAATATCATAGCCCCAAGGTTCAGGATTGCTTCTTCCAAAGGTGCCACTCAGCCGATGACTTATGCCAATGCTTTCAGGCGCTGCGCCACTTACCAGGAAGACGGTTATCCTGCCGGACGCTGGAGAGTCCCTACCAAGGCGGAGATTGAGTATATTGCCCAGTTGAATGCCGACGGAAAGATTGACCTTCTGTTAGGTTCAGAGACCGGAACAACGCCTTATTGGTGCAATAGCGGATATGTTGTAGTGGAAACAGGCGAAACACCTATTTATACTCCCTCCACCACAAATAATGAAGATACCTATGTCCGTTGTGTCTACGATGACTGGTACTGGAGCAATACAGATTATTCCCGTTTGGCAACTGGACAAAGAGGTAATTTCAGATGGGGTGACCTACAACGCTAATAATTGAGACGTATGAAGAAGAAAACGCCATATCTGTTTATCATTCTGCTTACAGCATTTCTGGCAGGGTGTGCCAAAGAGACTCCTGAGCAGGATAAATGGCAGGGTGCACTCCCGGAAGGAGAAGCCCTTGTCAGCTTCAGCGTACGCTTTCCTGAGCCTGTGGTTATTGGCCCTGCCACCAAGGCTATGGCCGATACTCCCTCTATCACATCTCTTAAGATAGCCGTATTCGGCAGTTCCGGCTTCCTTAAGGAATACCGCGATGTTGAAAGTTTTACGGCAGCATCCACTAACGGACCATCACCTTCTTATACTTTCCGTACAAAAATGAACCTTACGGAAAGTAAGAATCTCCGTGTCCATATCATTGCTAACGGGCCGGAAAAACTTCCATGGCTATATGAAGATACCGCCCTTTGCTCGGCAGCATATACCACCGGAACTCAGGATGCATATTGGTGCCGTATAATTCTGCCAAACGGCGTCATGGCAAAGCGAGAATACAACTCCACCACTCAGTCAATGGAATATGTCAAGCAGGAGGACCCTGTGGACCACCAGAAGTATTTTGTTGTGGATGACTCCGTAAGCGACCTTTTCCAGAATCTTCCGCTTGTGAGGAATTTTGCCAAGCTTACCGTAGAGTCTACCACTCCCCAGCTGGTGCTGGACCCTATTACCACCGTTGCTGTAGTAAATGTGCCTGACAAGGGAAGCGTAGCGCCCTATAACGCTGAGACATCCCAGTTCATGTCCAACTACAAGGATATTTCCTATGCGGATATGATTAACGAGTATCCCGGATATACTCCGGACGATATGACCATTATCCAAACCGACCCAAGCGCCGTCCCCTTTACAAATGGCAGCATCTATATGTATGAGCGGCCCATCCCTACCAGCAATCCCACCTACCTGATTATACATGGAACCTACTATCCCAAGGTCCTGGATGGGGAAGGAAAGCCCACATACGATGAAAACCATAACCTTGTGGTGGACACAAGCAATGGAACCGATTGCTATTATCGCATAGACCTTACGGACGACAATGGCTATTACGCCATTTACAGGAATTTCCGTTACAGAATCAAGATTACGGGGGTCTCCAAGGCTGGGGCCAGTACTCCAGCGGCGGCAGGTAGCACGGGAGGTAGCGGAGACGTGTCACA